>DASVDQ010000075.1 GCA_036381035.1 Trueperaceae bacterium
GGGGTCGTCGCCGAAGGACCGCAGGCCGACGACGGGGTTCGCGGGACGAGTGGCGAGGTCGAGCACCGGCGCGAGGTTCACGTTCACGCCGAGGGCCGCGAGCTCCGCGCCGAGTATGCGCCCGGCGGTGCGCGCCAGCGCGGGCGAGCGGGTCGCGCCCAACGCCATGTTCCCCGGCAGCTCGGTGGCGCCGCCCCCCACGGCCATGAGCTGGCCGCCCTCCTGGTCGATGGCCACCAGCGGCGGCGGCTGGCCGCCCTCGCGAGCGGCCTCGTGCAGCGACGCCGTGAGCGCCTGGAACTGGCCCAGGTCGCGGAAGTTGAAGGCGAAGAGGCACACGCCCGGCACGCGTCCGTCGCGGAGGGCCTCGAGGACCCAGGCGGGCGCCTCGAGGCCGCGGAAGCTGACGAGGCAGTGGGAGGGCTCGGTCACGGCTCACGCCCCTCGCCGGCGCCCGCGGTAGCCGTCGTCGGCGTCACTCCCTCACCCCTTCGAGCCCGTCATCGAGATGCCCTCGACGAAGTAGCGCTGCGTGAGGATGAACACGACGATCACGGGGATCACGAACAGGACGCTGGCGGCCATGATGTCCTGCCACGGGATGGGCGACTCCTGCAGGTTGTGCTTCTGCGCCACGTAGATGGGCATGGTGAACAGCTCGGCGCGCTGGAGGTAGAGGAGCGGCTGCACCAGGTTGTTCCACTGGCCCACGAACAGGAACACCGTCACCGTCGCCACGGCGGGACGCGAGAGCGGCAGTATCACGTACCAGAAGAGCTGCAGGGGGTTCGCGCCGTCCATCTCGGCGGCCTCGTCGAGCTCGCGCGGCAGCGTGAGCATGAACTGCCGCAGCAGGAACACCAGGGCGGCGCCGCCGGCGAAGAAGCCCGGCAGCGTGATGGGGTTGAAGGTGCGCAGCCAGCCGAGCTCGTAGAACATCACGTACTGCGGCACCAGCGTGGCCTGCGCCGGCAGCATGAGGGTGCCCATCATCAGGGCGAACACGACGTTCCTGCCCGGCCACCGCAGGCGGCTGAAGGCGAAGGCCACGACGGCGATGCTCGACACGGTCCCGAGCAGGACCATCGTCACCGTGAACAGGCTGTTGCCGTAGGCGCGGAAGAAGCCCTGCTCGGCGATCAGCTTGGCGTAGTTGCCCCACTGCGGCTCGGCGGGCAGCAGGCTGAGCTGCGGCCGCTGCACCTCCTCGATCGTCTTCAGCGACGTGCCGGCCATCCACGCGACCGGGAAGAGGAAGAACAGGGAGGCGCCGAGGAGCACCAGGTAGGCGGCGAGCTGGCCGAGCCTGGTGCCGAGGAGCCGCCGCGCCCGCGCGCCGACGCCGCGCCGGCGGCTGGTCACGCGCTCCCGGGGAAGGCTGAGTACGGAGCCGTTCACGCGTAGTGCACCCACCTCGAGTAGCGGAACTGGGCCACGGTGAGGATCACGATGATGACGGCGAGGATCCACGACGCGGCGGCGCCCTGGCCGATCTCGAGCTGCCTGAACGTGCGCACGAACAGGAAGTACGCCGCCGAGGCGAGGCTCTGCTCGGTCTGCGTGTTCTGGATGATGTAGACCGCCTCGAACGTCTGCAGCGCGGCGATCATGCCGATGACGACGTTGTAGAACATCGCCGGCGAGATCAGCGGCAGCGTGATGCGCCAGAAGCGCTGCCAGGGGCTGGCGCCGTCCACCTCGGCCGCCTCGTACATCACGCGCGGCACGCCCTTCAGCGCTGCGAGGAAGATCAGCATCCCGGCGCCGCTGCTCCACATCGTTATCAGCACGAGGGACGGCTTCGACCACAGCTCGTTCGAGAGCCACAGCGGCACGCGCTGCGAGTCGGGGAAGCCCGCCGTCACCTGGCGGAAGAGGGCGAAGTGGTGGACCGGCTGGCCGCTGGCCGCCGCCAGCACGTCGAACTGCCTGAAGTAGTGCACGCCGTCGAGGAGCGCGCCGAGCGCCAGCAGGCCGCACAGGGCGGCGCCGGCGCCGAGCAAGACGCGCCGGGCCCGAGCGGTGAGCCGGCCGGAGGCGACGAGCGCGGCGATCGCGACGAGCAGCGCCAGCAGCCACAGCGGCGACGGGGCGTGGGCGGCGAAGCCCTCCTGCAGGTACTCGAGCGACGAGGGGTCGCGCAGCGACGAGCGCAGCGTCACGAGCCGCCACAGGGTGCCGAGGCGCCCGCCGTCGAGCTGGCCGGGCACCGTGCGGACCAGCGCGGCCACGGCCACAGCGGCGCCGGCGATCGCGAGCGCGCGCCTGGCGAGCGCGCCGCTCGCGCCTCGGCTCGTCACGAGAGGGGGTGCCCCGGTCACTGCGACGGCCACGACGGCGGCCGGGCGGCTGCCCGCGATCGCACTCTCGCCCTCCGCCCGCCGGCGCATCACGAGGGACAGCGCGCCCACGACCGACCCCACGCCCAGCAGGGCGAGGTCGAAGGGCGACTCGCTGACGATCGCCGCCCGCGCCAGCGCGATGGCCAGGAGACCTCCGACGACCTCGAGCGTTGTCCTGGCGACGCTCCGCCGACGCTCGGCGTCGCGCACGGCCAAGAGCAGCGCGCAGACGATCAGCCCGGCGAGGGCAGGCAGCAGGTACATGAGCGGACCCACGGGGTCCTGGCGCGCGATGCCCGCGTAGAAGGCGTTGAGCCCCTCCACGACGAAGATGAAGGCGCGGTAGAGCCAGTCGAGCGGGGCGAAAGAGGCCGCGAGCCCCTGCAGCGTGACGTTCACGAAGCCGCCGTTCGAGGCGAGCATGTACCGCCACGCCAGGAGGATCGCCGGACCGCCGGCGAGGATCACGGGCAGGTAGAAGACGAGCCGGAAGAAGCCCACCCCGGGCAGCGGCCGCGCCAGCAGCAGCGCCATGCCGAGCGCGGTGGCGATCTGGAGCGGCACGCCGACGACCGCGTAGTAGAAGGAGTTGTACATCGCCTGCATGAACCGCCGGCCGTGCGCGCCCAGGCCGCCGAGCAGGGTGCGGTAGTTCTCGAGCCCCACCCACTCGGGCGCGCGGCCGAGCTTGTAGTCGGTGAGGCTGTAGTAGAGCGAGGCCAGGGACGGCCCCAGGACGAAGATCACGAAGCCGAGTATCCAGGGCGAGGCCAGCGCGAAGCCCCAGAACGCGCGCCTCTGAGTGAGCGGCGTCCCTCCCCTGGCCCTGGCGACGGCGCGCGCGAGCAGGCCCACCAGCCACGAGCCCACGACGATGAACGCGACCGTGCCGAGCGACCAGAACAGGTTGTGCAGCCGCGCCGCGACGCTGGGGTCCATCGGCCCGAACCTTCCTTCGGTCAGATACTAGTGTCGTGACCCCCGGGTAGCCGCGCTAGCCCCGGACGGCACTGGCCGCCCGGGGCGGGGCGAAGGGAGCCCGCCCCGGGCGGCGGCGACGCGGCTCAGAGGTAGCCGTTGTCCTCTAGGATCGCGTCGTACTCCTCCTTGAGGAACGTCTGCGTGTCCTCGAGGCTCTGCTGGTCCGTGAGGTAGAGCATGACCTGCTCGACGATCAGCGGGCGCAGCTCGGCGCTGGCCCTGATGTCGGAGAAGGCGCGGCCGTACTCGACGGCCATGTCGAGCATCTTGGCCCACACCGGGTCGGCGCGGAGCTCCTCCCAGGCGTCCTGGCGCGTGGGCGTGAAGCCGGCGACCTGGCTGAGCGCGATCGCGTTCTCGCGGCTGGTGATGAACTTCAGGAACTCGGTGGCCAGCTCGGGGTCCTCCACGTAGGCGGGGACCGAGAGCCAGTCGGTGTAGACCTGGATGAGGGGCTGTCCGTTGGGGCCGGCCGGGTACGGGCCGATGGCGATGTTCTGCCACAGCGGGTCGCTGGTGGGGGGCATGTTCCACATGGGGAAGATGCCGCTCACGACCATGCCGGAGGCGATCGGCCAGCCCTCGATGGGCGGTAGTCCGGCCGTGGTCTCGGTGGGCATCACGGCGCGGCGGCGCTCGTACATGAACCGCAGCGCCTGGGCGGTCTCCTCGCTGTCGAACGCGCTGGTGCCGTCCTCGTGGTACAGCTCGCCGCCGGCGCTCCAGATGTAGGCGATGAACTCCTGGGCGTCGAACAGGCTCGAGCCGATGTCCATGAAGCCCATCTTCGTCATCGCGTTGTTCTCGACCGCCGAGTTGGAGCGCACGAACTCGAGGGCGTCGTCGAACGTCAGCGGCGGGATCGAGGCCGGGTCGGCGGCGAGGTCGGTGCGGAAGAACATCGGCCGCGGGCTCATCAAGAGCGGCAGGCCGACGAGGTGGCCGTCGTAGGTGGCCACGTCGAGGGCCGCGGGCAGGAACGCGTCGAGCTCCTCCCAGTCGGCGAGGTAGGGGTCGAGGTCAGAGAGCAGCGGGCCGTACGCCGCGGCGTACTCGGAGCCGAGGTAGACGATGTCCGGCCCGTCGCCGGTGGTGATCCAGCCGGCCACGGCGGCGTCGAAGTCGCCCCAGCCGCCGGTGAGGATCTCCAACTGGACGTCGGGGTGGTCCTGCTGGAAGCGCGGGAACGCCACGTCCCTGAACCAGTTCAGCGTGTCCTCGGTCAGCCCGGTGATGTAGATCTCGAGGGTCCTCTGGGCGGCGGCCGTGGCCGCGAGAGCGCACAGCGCCAGCGCGATCAGGACCCTCGTGAGCGTATGCCTCATGCGTACCTCCATGAAGGTACAGGACGCGGCCGCACCCCCACTCGGCCGGGGACGGCCTGGCTTCCACGTCGGCTAAGCGGTCAGCCTCACCTCCTGCGGAAAGTAAATAAATCTTACTAACTTCGTGCGGGCAGTGTAGGGGCGAGGCGGTCGGGTGTCAAGGGCGGCCGCCATGACGCTCACAGCCATGCGCCCCACACCGGCACTCGCTATGCGCGGCGCGTCGCCCGAACGGCTAGGCTCGCTGCCATGCCACGCATCAAGGTCTGCCTCGCCGGAGCGACGGGCTGGGCCGGTTCGGCGCTGGCTCGAGCCGTGGCCCGCCAGGACGACATGGAGCTCGTCGCCGCGGTCTCGCGCACGCACGCCGGGCGCCCTCTGGGAGCGGCCCTCGACGAACCGGCCATCGCCACGCCCGTCTATGCCTCCGCGGCGGAGGCGCTCGCTGACGCGGCCTGCGACGTGTTCGTCGAGTACACGCGGCCCGGCGTCGCCAAGGCCAACGTCCTGGCGGCCCTGCGCGGTGGCGCCCACGTGGTGGTGGGCACCTCCGGCCTCACCGACGACGACTTCGCCGCGATCGACGCGGCCGCCCGCGCCGCCGGGCGCGGCGTGCTGGCGGCCGGCAACTTCGCGCTCACCGTGGTCCTGCTGCAGAGGTTCGCCGAGGCGGCCGCCCGGCTGATCCCGCACTGGGAGGTCATCGACTACGCCCACGCCGGCAAGCCGGACGCCCCCAGCGGCACCGCGCGCGAGCTGGCGGCCCGCCTCGGCGCGGCGGTGCGAGCGCGTCACCAGGTCCCCGTGGAGGAGACCGTCGGCGAGCGCGCCGCACGTGGCGCCACCATGGGCGGCGCGCAGGTCCACTCGGTCCGCCTCCCCGGCTACACGCTCAGCACCGAGGTGGTGTTCGGGCTGCCGGACCAGCGCCTGAGCCTCCGCGCCGACGCCGGCTCCTCGGCCGAGCCCTACGTGGAAGGCGCCCTCATCGCCATCAGGAGGGTGCACACGCTGGTGGGCCTCCACCGCGGCCTCGACACGGTGCTCGACCTGCCCGGACCATGACGCTGGCCCTCGGGCGCCCATGGGGCCCGGCCGCGAGGCGGCCCCTCAGCCGTAGATCAGGTAGCTCCCGGGAGGCACCTGCCGCTCGAGGACGTCGCAGGGGCCGGGCGGCGACTGCCGGCCAGGCGGGAGGTCGGGGTCCCAGACCCGGCACTGGCCGGGCGGCGGGTAGTGGCCCGGCGGCACGCGGAACGTGCGGCCGCTCGCCTCCACGACCTCGATGCCCCCGCTGGGCCTGTCGGCGGGCACGCGCACGAACAGGATCACGCCGCTGCTTTGGGGCCTCAGGGCCACCACGGCCCCCGAGGGCACGTCGGTCTCGATGGTGACCGTCGGGAAGCAGGCGCACAGGACCAGCGCCAGGGCGGCCGCGCCGACGGCGAGGCGCGGCGAGAGCCGCCGCCGCGAGGGAGAGCTACGAAGCGTGATGCGCACGGCCTCAGTCTAGGCAGGGGCCATGAGAGGGCGTCTGTCGAGGAGGCCACTACCGGGGCCGAGGGCATAGCGGCACTGACCGAAGTGCTTGGCGGCGCGTGACGAGAGCGCCGTAGGCGGGACCTAGAGGACCACTGCCGGTGCCGTGAGGTCCGCCGGGGCCCAGGGGCACCAGTCGAGTACCGAGAACCACGCGGCTCGGACTGAGGCTGCGCCATGCGCGTACCTGCCTCCGGCGCTCACCGATATCCCCGCTGCACTGCGGACACTGCGAGAGATATCCCATAAGGGCGCTCGCGCTCGACTGGTACTGTCTCACGTCTCAGCCAGACCTCATGAGGTGCACCGCGCCCATGAGCTCCACGGAGGTTCCGCATGCGCTTCCCACGTCGACTGGCAGCCCTGGTCTGCGGCGCGCTCCTGGCGGCCTGCGCCGGCCCCAGTACCCCACCGCCGCCCGAGCCTCCCGCAGCCACCGCGGTGTCGCCGGAGGTGGCCGCCGCCGGCGAGACCATCGTCGTCACCGGCACGGAGTTCGGCGAGGAGGGCACGCTTACCGTCGGCGGCGTCGAGGCGACCGTCATCACCTGGTCCGACGACGAGATCGAGGCCGTCGTGCCGGATGCCGCGCCCGGCGGGTGGCAGGAAGTCGTCGTCACCACCGAGGGCGGTGAGTCGACCGTGCAGGGCCTGTTCGTCGGCGTCGCCTTCAGCGGGGAAGCCACGGCGCTGCAGGACTTCATACTCGACCAGGAACCCGGCACCTCCGTGCTGCTCGCGGCCGGCACGCTCGACCTGGGCGCCGACGAGCTGTTCGTCGACAACGTCGACCTCTACGGCCGCGGCCAGGACGAGACGGCGCTGCTCGCCGAGTCCCTCTGGGTCCTGGCCGACGCTGGCGTCGACGTCACCGTCGCCGACCTGTCCTTCGAGGGCACGGACCTGGGCTACACGCTCGGTTCGTTCAGAGGGACCGGCCTCCCCACACCGCCCCCTATCAAGGCGCCCGCCGACGCCAGGTCGGCGCTCCGCTCGGCCCTCTCCGTACAGGCGCCGGGGGCGGCCGAGCTGCAGCCGAACCCCGTCATCGCCTTCGAGCGCTTCGCCTACGCGTCGACCACCGCTGTCGCAACGGTCGGTGCGGTGGAGGCGGTCGGCATGAACCTCGACGTCTCCGTGCGCGACTCGCAGCTCGTCGGGCCGGAGACCGGAGCCTTCTTCTACGCCGGCGGCCGGATCACCGTCGAGCGGTCGACGCTCGAGTTCGACGCGATCCACCTCGTCGCCGTCGGCAACGTCCTGGAGGTGCGTGACAGCGAGCTAAGCGCCGGGCACGAGATGCTCCTCGGCGCCGACGGCGGCCTCGACCTCCAGGACACGCAGGCCAGCGTCGCCGACGGCGACCTCACCGTGACGGGCGCGGTGACGTCCTTCCTCGGGTCGGTCGCCCAGCTCTTCGGCGGGCCGGTCAGCGTCACGGGCAGCTCGCTGGCAGCCATGGACGCCGACATCACCGATGGGAACGAGGTCGGCGTGCTGTACATCACGACCCTGGTGGCCCCCATCACCATCTCGGACAACCTGCTGCTCCGAGGCGACTCGCAGCTCCAAGTGAACTCGTTCGACATCTTCGGCGCGAACGACATCACCTTCACTGGAAACCAGGACGTGCGCGTAGGACACATCGAAGGCGGCGACGCGCAGCCGGGAGTACTGCTGTTCCTGCCGGACGGCCCCGGGTTCCTCATCGACCTGGTCATCGCCGACAACGTGTTCGACGTGCTCGGCACGTTCTACGTGACGGACTTGGGCGGCCCCTCCGACGTCTCGTTCGTCGACAACGAGCTGACCATGGGCGACGCGCTGTACGCCGGCCAGCTCGTCTTCGAGTTCTTCGGCGAAGGTACCAAGGAGGTCGCCCGGAACGACGGCGTGTTCTGGCATGCCGGCCTCGTCCTCGACGTCGACGACGAGGCGAACGTCACCGTCAGCGACAACGCGATCGCCTACCGGGAGATGGTCGGCGCGGGGGTCGGTGTCTACGCCTCGGGCGACGTCACGCTTACCGGCAACACGTTCACCGACGTCGACGAGTCGCCCGGCACGGTGGGGCTGTTCGTGGCCTACGGACCCGATCCCCTCGAGCTCACCGCCACCGGCAACACGTTCACGGCTTGGACGAACGCCCTGGACTTCCAGGGCGGCCTGACGGAGGTCCAGCTGACCGCCGAGCTCCACGACAACGTCTTCGACATGGAGTTCGCGGCGGCGCCCCAGGTCGCCTCGCTCAGCCACGTCGGCGACGTCATCGACGCCACGGACAACGTCTGGGGCGACGTCACCGACGTCGCGGTCCTCGAGTCGTACGTCGCGGTCGACGCCACCACCACCTCGTGGGGCGGCGGCATAGATATCGACCCGATCAAGACACAGACACCATGAGACGCCGCCCGTCCTGGTAAACAGGGCGGGTGACGAAGACGGTACACGGCGCCTCGCCCGCGACAGCGGACGGGGCGCCTTCCTCCGAGATGCCCCGGGCGTCCGAGGCCGCACCGCCGCCCGAGCACCTCGCGGAGGCCGCGCGCCTCTACGGCGTCTCTGAGGGCGACCTCCGGCCGCTCGGCGCGTTCGAGAGCGACGTGTACGCGTTCGAGATCCGCGGCGCCCCGCGCATCCTCAAGGTCATCGCGCCCACGCACAGGACGCCGGAGCTGGTGCAGGCCGAGGTCGACTGGCTCCTCGCGCTCCTCGAGGCCGGCGTGAGCGTCGCCGAGCCCGTGTGCGCCGTCACCGGCGCCTGGGTCGAGCGCCTCCCCGGCAGCGGGCACGTGGCGGTGGCGTTCGAGAGGGCGCCTGGGTCCGTGGTCCACAGCTCGCGCTGGACCGACGACCTGCTCGAGCGCTGGGGCAGGCTGCTGGGGCGACTCCAGGCGCACTCGCGCGGCTGGACCCCGCCCGGCCCGCGGCGCCACGCGCTGGCGGACCGCAGCTACGCCTCGCGGGCCGCCGAGCTAGGGGGCGAGGACCCGGCCTTCGCCGCGGCGGCGAGGGAGCTGGCCGAGGCGGCGGCGCCGCTCCTGGCGGCCGGCGGCGCCGGCCTCGACGCCGGGCTCGTGCACGCCGACCTCCACAGCGGCAACCTCCTCGTCCACGAGGACAGGCTCACGGCCATCGACTTCGACGACTGCGGCTACGGCTCTTACGCCTTCGACCTCGCCATGCCCCTGTACTACGCCGTTCGCCTCCTCGCCCGCGACGGGCTCGCCGCGGCCGACGCGGCCGAGCGCTTCCTGCCGCCGTTCATGCGCGGGTTCCTGGAGGTGGCGCCCCTGCCTGCCGGCGGTGCGAAGGCGATAGACCTCGCCCTGCGGCTGAGGCAGGCGGAGCTCGTCGCCGCCATACGCCTGAAGATGCCGGAGGCGAAGAAGACGCCCTCGGTGCTGGCGGTCGAGAAGGACCTCCGGGACCGCGTCGTGGCCGGGACCGACGTGGTGCCCCCGGCCATCCTCGAGCGCTTCTTCGGCTAGAAGAGGCGCCTGAGGATCGCCAGGACGAGGCTGAGCACCACGGAGACGATGAGCATGGAGACGAGCGGCACGTAGACGCGCGTGTGCCCCGACTCGATGCGGATGTCGCCGGGCAGGCGCCCGAACCACGACAGGCCGCCTACGGCCACGAGCGCGCCCACGATCACGACCACGACGCCGACGGCGACGATGAGGAGACCTAGCTGGCGCGTGTCCATGCCTGAAGTTATGGCAGGCGGGGCCGGGTGGCGCACCCTGCGGCGCTACCCCGGCATGGGGCGGCACCGGCGCGGGCGGCCGCGTTTCCCGCGCCGGCCTCCAGGGCCATGCGCCTGCGGCTCGCGGGCCGGCTGGTGTAACCTCGGCGGCACCGACGGGCCGCGGGCGCGGCTGACGGCGCCCGCGGGCACGCGGGCCTCGTGCGCCGTCGGACGGCGCGCCCGCAGGTCGACGGGAGGTGGTCGTGACCGAGCCGCGAGCGCTGCAGCTGGTTGCGGACGGCGACGTGGTCCACGAGCGCCTGCGCGAGATGGCGCGCGAGCACGTCGCGTCCGGGGGGCGGTCCCCCTGGGGGCCGGAGGCGCCATGAGCTGCAGCTGCTGCCGCGCCGCGCCGTGCGAGGAGATGTTCGGGGCGGAAGACGCCCGCCACGACATGGAGGACTACCTCGCCAAGGGCCTGGGGGACATCGAGTCCCGCGCGCTCGCGGCGATGCCGGCCAGCGCGGCCGACGGCGCGCGCGTCCTGGACGTAGGCGGGGGCGTTGGCGCCTTCGCGGCCGAGCTCATGAAGCGCGGCGCGGCGAGCGGCGAGGTCGTCGAGCTCGTCGGCGCCTACGCGCCGTACGCGGCGCGGCTCGCCGAGCGCCTCGGCCTCGCCGGCCGTACCTCGTTCCGCGTGCACGACCTCCTCGCCGACCCCGAGGGCGTCGACCCAGCGGACGTGGTCGTGCTGAACCGCGTGGTGTGCTGCTCCGCCGAGGGCCCGGCATTGACCGCCGTGGCCGCCCGCCTCGCGCGACGCGCCCTGCTGCTGACGTTCCCGCGCTCGAACGTGCTCACGCGCTCCGCCGCGGCGCTGCAGCGGCTGGCGTTCCGCGTCCTCGGCCGCCGGTACAGGGCCTTCGCCTGGCCCACCGAGGTGATCGTCGGGGCCGCCGAGGGCCAGGGCCTGAGGCTCGCGGCCCAGGGCAGGAACGTCCTCTGGCAGTACCTCGTGATGGTGAGGCCGTCCTAGGCGGGATGCCGCGGGCCGGGTCGTCGCGCGCGGCGCTGCTCGAGGGCCTCCTCGGCGACGAGCCGCACGAGCTGGCCGGCGTCCTGGAGGGCTGGCTCGCCTCGCGACGGTTCGCGTCCTTCGCCAGGGAGCACCTCACGAAGGTGCGCAAGAAGCTGCGGGGCGCCAGGGACGAGGCCAGCGCCCGCGACCTCCTCCTCGAGCTCGCGGCGGCGTACGGGCTCGTGCAGGACAAGCGTCTCACCGTCGTCTACGAGCCGACGACGAACGGCTCCGCCAGGGGCCCGGACTTCGCCGTCAGGTACACGACGCGCGAGGAGGTCATGCTCGAGGTCACGCGGCTGAGGGGCGCGGAGAACGACGCCCTCGACGCCCGGCGCCTGGCCGGCGTGCTGGCCCTCAAGCTCGGCCAGACCGTGCCGAACCGCGCGAACGTGCTGCTCGTCGGCGTGGAGGGCGACCCTCCCGATGCCGATGGGCTCGCGGCGCTCCTCGACGAGGTGCGCCGCGACGTGGAGACCACAGACGCCGGGGCGCTGCTGCGGCTCGGCTTCCGGCACAGGGGCGAGTACCTGAGGCGCCTGGCCCGCCTGAGCGCCGTGGTCGTGCGCCGCGCTCCCCGCCTTGACGCAGAACCGCGGGAGGGCCCGCCGCCGTCGCTGTGGTCGAACCCGCAGGCCCGCGCGCCGCTGGCGAGCGACGTGAGGGGCGCCCTGCTGGCCGGCCTCTCTCGGGACTAGGCCGGGCAGCTCCGGCCGGCGACACCTGCGGCTCAGTCGCCCTCCAGCAGCTCCCGCGCGCGCCTGAGGTCGGCGGTGTCGTGGCCCTCGGTGAAGGTCCCGAGCACGGCCGCCAGCTTCGCGCGCGCCTCGCGCCGCAGCTCGCCGTCCCCCGCCGCCAGGGCCGCCTCCTGGCGCGACGTCGCGGCGCGCAGCTCGAGCGACCTGGCGCCGTGGCGGCTCGCGACGTCGGCGGCGAGGTCGAAGGCCGGCGCCCACTCCGCCGCGGCCTCGCCCCGCAGGGCCGCCAGCTTGCCGCGCAGCCTGTGGAGCTCGGCCCGCCAGACCTCGGCCGCCATGCGGTCCGCGGCGGCGAAGGCCGCGGCCAGGCACTCCTCGGCCTCGCCCGCCTGGCCCAGGTCCGCGTGCGCCTCGGCCAGGCGCGCCCACAGGGTCAGCTCCTCCGCGACGCCGATGCCGGGGTACTCCGCCCGGCCCTGGCGCATCGCCGCGATGCCCTCCTCGACGCTCCCGAGCAGCACCAGGGCGCTGCCGCGCATGATCGCCGCCCAGGCGGCCCAGAAGCCGAGCCCGTTCGCCGCCGCCACCTCCCGGCATCGCGCGGCCAGCGCGCCGGCGCGCTCGCCGTCGCCGCGCAGCACGAAGAGCTCGGCCGCGTGGGCGTAGGCGTGCGCCAGCGAGTCAGGGCGGCTGAACCCGGCGGCCAGCTCCAGCGCCCTCTCCCCCTCCGCGAGCGCCTCGTCCGGACGTCCCAGGTACCACAGCGACCGCGCCGCGAAGAGGTGGGCGCAGGCGCCGGCGTCGTGGTTGCCCGTCCGCAGGCTCTCCTCCTCGCCAGCGCCCAGCGGGTAGAGCGCCGCGCCGGCCGCGGCGTGCTCGAGGACGGCCGCGAAGTCGCCGAGGCAGAAGACCGCGAACCAGACGGCGTGGTGCGCCTGGAGCAGGAGACGCTCGTCGCCCTCCCGCCGGCCGATCGCCAGCAGCTCCTCGCCCAGCTCGACGGCCCGCCCGTACTCGGCCCGCTGCGAGTGGTAGAGGGAGAGGCTCCACGCGGCGGCGAACTCCTCACGCGCCGCTCCCAGGCCGGCCGCCACGCTCCGCGCCCGCTCGAACGCCGCGGCCACCTCGGGCACCGAGTAGCCGTGCATCGCCTGGAGCGACGAGCCGAGGAGCAGCAGCGCGTCGAGGCGCACGCGCTCGTTCTCGGGCGACGCCGGCGCTCCCGCGAGGAGGTCGAGGGCGCGGCGCAGGTGCGCTGCGGCCTCGGCGTGGGCGTAGAGGGCGGCGGCCTGCCGGCCGGCCGCGAGCAGGTAGCGGGCGGCCCGCTCCCCCAGGCCGCCCTCCTCGAAGTGCCTGGCCAGCTCGACGGCGACGGCTCCCGTCTCCTCGGCGTGCAGCTCCTCCAGCGCCGTACCGACCTCCTCGTGGAGCACGGCGCGGTCGAGCCCGGTCAGGCCGCCGTAGAGGTAGCGCTGGAACAGGTCGTGGCGGAAGCGGAAGCGCGCCAGCCGCCTGCCGCCCACGCGCGCCAGCTCCACGCCCTCGAGGAGCTGGTGGGCCCGTTCCGCCTCGCCGCTGAGGCGCCGCGTGAGCTGCCGCGCGTCGACGCCGAGCACGCGCGCCACGACCTCGGCCGTGAAGGTCGCGCCCTCGACGCTGCCCACCTGCAGCGCCTCGACGAGGTCGGGGTCGAGCCGCTCGAGCCGCGTGCGGATCACGCCCTCGACGCGCGCCGGCAGGGCGTGCCAGGTGATGTCGGGGGCGGCGGTCCAGGCCCCGGTCCCGTCGCGCACCAGCCCGCCCGCCGCCCTCATCTCCGCGAGGAGCTCGACGGCGAACAGCGGCAGGCCCTCGGTGAGGCGGGCCAGGCGCTCGCGGAACTCCTCGCCCAGCCTGTTCGGCTCGCTGTCGAGGAGCTCGTCGACGAACGCGCGGCCCGCCGCGCCGGCGTCGAGGTCCACGCGCACCGCGCCCTGGGCCCGCTCCAGCTCGGCCACGAGGCGCGGGAGCGAGCGAGCCTCCCCGCCGTCCTCGAGGGAAAGCTCCTCGGCGCGCAGCGAGCCGACGACGAGGACCCGCGCGCCGGCGAGGCGCCTGGCGAGGTGGAAGAGGAGGGCGACGGAGGACGCGTCGGCCCAGTGCAGGTCCTCGAGCAGCAGGACCACGGGGCTCTCCGCCGCGACGGCGCGCAGCACCCTGGTGTACGCCTCGAAGAGGGCGCCCTGGTCGGCGAGGCTAGGCGTCGGGGCGGCCTCGGCGAGCGCCGCCCGCAGGCGTCCGCTCGGGTCGCGCTGGGCCGCCCGCGAGAGCAGCGGGCCCCACCTCAGGAAGCCGCCGAGGAGCTCGGGCCCGTGCAGCGCGACGGCCTCCACCGCCCGCGGCATGAGCCGCCACAGGCGCTCGGCGAGCGCGCGGTCGAGCGTGCCGGCCAGCAGGCGGGGCTCCAGGTCGCCGGTGAGGGTCTCGAGCGCGTCGCGGAACGGCAGCAGCGGGTCGCCCGCGCCGGTGAAGGCGTCGCAGTTTCCCGTCAGGACGACGAGGGTCGGGTGCTCCTCCGGCGCGCGGCGCGCGAACTCGGTGAGGAGGCTCGACTTGCCGCGACCGGCCTCGCCGGTCACGAACACCGCGCGCCCGCGCCCGGCGACGGCGTCGTCGAGCGCGGCGGCCAGGCGGCCCAGCTCGGGCTCGCGGCCCACGACCCTGGGCAGCGGCTGCACGCGCTCCGCGGCGGCGGCGAGGAAGGCGGGGAGCGCGTCCGGCGTCGCCTCGGGGACGGTCACCGGCTCCTGCTCGGGCTCCGCTGGCGCCGCGGGGCGCGCGGCGGGCGGCCCCTCCGCCCTGGGCTCCGGCGGCTCGCGCAGCAGGCGCTCGTAGAGCGAGCGCGTCTCGGGCGAGGGCTCGACGCCCAGCTCCTCCTCGAGCGCCTTCACGCACCGCCGGTAGGCGTTCGCCACGCCGGCCTGGTCGCCGAGGGCGTGCCGCGCCAGCATCAGGGACCGGTAGGCCGGCTCGGGCGCCTGGCCCTGGGCGACCCAGCGCTCGGCCCAGCGCAGGGCGTCGTGCGCTCGTCCCTCGGCGAGCAGGAGCTCGACCAGCCGCTCCATCCTCGCGTCGAACTCGGCGCGCAGGCGCTCGCGCTCTAGCAGCACCCACTCCTCGTAGAAGCCGGGCAGCAGCTCGCCCCCGTAGGCCGCTACCGCCGCCTCCAGCTCCGCGACGCCGCCGCCGCGCGCCAGCTCCGCCGCGTCCAGGAGGTACCCGGAGCCGGGGTCCAGCCCCACGCTGATCTTGTCGGCGAGGAAGTGCTCCTCCCCCAGCGCCTTGCGCAGCGCCCACAGAGCGTTGCGCAGGTTCTGGCGCGCGCTCTCGTCGCTGGCGTCGGGCCACAGGAGGGCGGCGAGGCGCTCGCGCCTGTGCCGCGCGCCCGCCGTCAGCGCCAGGTAGGCGAGCAGCGCCTGGGCGGCCCGCGAGCCGATGTTCACGGACGCGCCGCCCCGCGCCACCGCGAAACCGCCCAGGAGCCGGATCTCCAGCCTCGTTCCCTCGCCGTCCACCGCGCCGTCCCCGATCGCCCCGCTCCCACCGGCGCCCACGGGGCGCGAGCGGAGAGGTCGGCGCATCCTACACGCCGTCCGGTCCGCCGGGCGCGGCGCCCTCCCGCCCGACGCTGCCTGGACGCTGCCGTTACGGCCCCCGCGCAGGCTCGCCTCAGACAAGGGCGGCCCGGCCGCCGGAGGAGCGTGAGAGGTGCATAGCGAGACAACGTGTCGGCGCGAGGAGTTCGTCCTCGCCGTGGGCCCCGCGAGCCTGCTCGTCGGCGGGCTCGAGGTGCCGGCGCTCGGCGTGGGAGGCGCGGTGCCCGGCCCGGTGCTGAGGCCCGAGGAGGGCTCGCACGTGGTGGTGAAGGTCGTGGCGACCGACGGCCGCCTGGAGACCGTCCTCGAGACGAGGCGCGCCCTGCCGGGGACGTACCTCTACCGGGCCCCGGCCCCCAGCGAGCCGGGCGCGCCCATCGCGGCGCCCTACGGGCTCCTCGTCGTGACGCCTCGCGACCCCGGCCACTGGCCGCCCGTCGACGCGGAGCTCTTCCTGGTGCTCGACGAGCTCACGCCCGCCCACGGGCGCGCGGCCGGCGCGGCCGGCGGCGTCGCGCTCGTCAACGGCGGCAGCGACTGGCGGGCGGCCGTCGCGGCCGGCGAGGTCGTCCGGCTCCACCTCGCGAACGCCGCGCACTCCCGCGCGTTCCGCCTGCGGCTGCCCGGCGCCCGCCTGAAGCTCGTCGGCACCGGGGCCGGCCGCGTGGAGAGGGAGGGGCTCGTCGACGAGGTCTTCCTCGTCCCCGGCGACCGGGCCGTGGTGGACGCACTCTTCGAGCGGGCGGGCGAGCACCGGCTCGAGCACAGGCTGCCCGGGAGGTCGCTCCCGCTCGCGGCCTTCGCCGTCGGGCCGTCGGGGGGAGGGAGCGCGGCGAGGTCGGCGTTCGAGGACCTCCGCGCCGACCCGTCGCTGGCCGGCTACCGGGAGCGGCTCGCGGCCGAGCTGGAGCGCCCGCCCGACGCGACCGTCGCGACGAGCGATGTCAGCGCCGCACGGCCCCGCCGCCTCAGCGCCGCCGGCCCCCTGCCCAAGCTGCGCCTGCTCGACCCCCCGACCGCCGGCCGGCCGCGCCAACGCCTCGTGAGCCTCGAGGGCGGGCGCCTGCTCGTCGTCAGCCGCGACGGCGTCCCCGTACGCTCCCTCGCCTGGGCAGACGCCCTGCTGCTGCGCGCCGGCGAGGTGGTGGACGGGCTGGTCGAGGCGACGGAGGGCGACGTCGTGGCGATCCGGTGCCGCGAACTCGAGACGCCGCAGTCCCACGGGACAGCGGTCCTGCACGTGGGTAGCCGAGGCCGCGCGAGGGTGCTGCGGGCCGACGAGACCGCCGTCCCCCACGGGGATGAGCCCGACGACCCCAAGGACCGACGCCCGCATGACGCTGGCTAGACGGTGGCGTTACGGCCCCGAGGAATCCTCACCCTCGGCGCCGCAAGGAGCGCCGAGAC
Organism: Trueperaceae bacterium; assembly: GCA_036381035.1. NCBI lineage: Bacteria > Thermotogati > Deinococcota > Deinococci > Trueperales > Trueperaceae > Trueperaceae bacterium. Next base: position 16,697 of record DASVDQ010000075.1, read on the forward strand.
CAGCGGCCGCGACGGCCGCACAAGAGGAGATCGTCATGAGCAACACGGGAATGGGCAAGATCGCCAAGCGCCTCCGCACCGCCGGCATCGTCGCCGGAGCCGTCCTCGTCACCCTCGCGATCGCGGGCTGGCTGTGGATGAGCTACGTCCCCAGCGACCTCGACCTCTCCACGACCCTCCCCACCGAGAACGGCCTCTACGTCGTCAGCTACGAGCCGTCCGAGACGCCGATCCCCGTCAACGAGATCCACACCTGGACGCTCACCCTCACGACCGCCGACGGACGGCCGCTCGACCACGCGAACGTGAGCGTCGACGGCGACATGCCCCAGCACGGCCACGGCCTCCCGACCCAGCCGGTCGTGACCGAGTACCTCGGCGACGGCAGGTACCTCGTCGAGGGCGTGAAGTTCCAGATGGGCGGCTGGTGGGTCATGGACTTCGTCGTCGAGTCCGACGCCGGCACCGACAAGGTCCGCTTCAACTTCGTCCTCGACTGAGCGCGCTGCGCCGCGAGAGGAGCGCCATGGGACCCGTCGCCGGAGAACGCGGACGAGATGAGACCAGGACCGTGAGCCACAGGACCCTTCACCTCGGCGCCGCCGCCGTGCTCGCGCTGATCGCCCTGGCGGTGAGCCTCGCGGCCTGCTCGCAGCGGGACGCCTGGAGCGATGACGAGCTCGCCACGCTGGAGAGCCTCTCGCTGAGCAGCCTCCCGCCGCTCCCCCCGGACCCCTCGAACACCTACGGCGACGACCCGCGCGCCGCCGACCTGGGGCACCGCCTCTTCTTCGACACCCGCCTGAGCGCGAACGGCCAGGTGGCCTGCGCCACCTGCCACCTGGCCGAGCTCAACTTCACCGACGGCAAGCCCCTCGGCGAGGGCGTGGGCACGACGAGCCGCAAGACGATGACGGTGGTCGGCACCGCCTACAGCCCCTGGCTCTTCTGGGACGGCCGCGCCGACAGCCAGTGGAGCCAGGCGCTGGGCCCGCTCGAGAGCGCGGTCGAGCACGGCGGCAGCCGCCTGCAGTACGCGCACCTGATCGCCGACCAGTACGCCGACGAGTACGAGGCGGTGTTCGGCCCGCTGCCGGACCTCTCCGGGCTGCCCGCCACGGGCGGCCCCGTGGACGACCCCGTGGCGCGGGCGAACTGGGAGTCGCTGAGCCCCGAGCAGCAGGAGGACGTCACCCGGGTGTTCGTGAACGTGGGCAAGGCGATCGCCGCCTACGAGCGCCTGCTCATGCCGGGCGAGTCCCGCTTCGACCGCTACGTGGCTGCGGTGGCGGCCGGCGACACCGAGGCGGCGGCGACGCTCCTCACAGGCGACGAGGTCGCCGGGCTGCGCCTGTTCATCGGCGGGGCCGGCTGCACTAACTGCCACAACGGGGCGCTCTTCACGAACAACGAGTTCCACAACACGGGCGTGCCGTCCCGGCCCGACCTGCCGGAGGACAGCGGGCGCGCCCTCGGCGCCAGGCAGGTCATGGAGAGCGAGTTCAACTGCCTGGGCCCCTGGAGCGACGCCGAGCCGCGCGACTGCACGGAGCTGCGCTTCCTCAAGGCCGAGGGTCACGAGCTGGAGCGCGCCTTCAAGCCGCCGTCGCTGCGCAACGTCGCCGAGTCGGCCCCCTACATGCACGCCGGCCAGTTCGCGACCCTCGGCGAGGTGCTCAGGCACTACAACGACGCGCCCCACGCGCCGGCCGGGCACAGCGAGCTCTCGCCGCTGGGCCTCAGCGACGAGCAGCTCGCGCAGCTCGAGGCCTTCCTGCGCACCCTCTCGGCGCCGCTGGCCACACCGGAGGAGCTGCTGCGGGCGCCGGAGGGCATGCCCGCGGACGCGGCGCCCGCCTCGACCGCGGAAGGAGACGGCCGATGAGGGCCGTCGCGCCGACCAGCGGGCGCGTGCACGGCCTCGCCGCGCGGGGCGCGGCCCGCCCCGCCGGTCCACGCACCGCCCCCTGGGCGGTCCTCAGGCACCGCGACTACCGCCTGGTGTGGCTCGGCCAGACGGTCTCCGGCGTGGGCACGTTCATGCAGGTCGTCGGGCAGTCGCTGCTGGTGCTGAGGCTCAGCGGCGGCTCGCCCGTCGCCCTCGGCGCCGTCTCGCTCGCGCAGGCCGCGGCGTTCATCGCCTTCTCGCTGATCGGCGGCAGCGTCGTCGACCGCTTCCCCAAGCGTCGCGTGCTGCTCGTCACGCAGTCGCTGCTCCTGGCCCTGTCCGCCACGCTGGCCGTCCTCACCGCCACCGGCGCCGAGACGCTGACGCTCGTGGTCGCGCTGGCGTTCTGCTCGGGCGTGGTGGCCAGCTTCGACCAGCCGGCCCGCTCGGCGCTCCTCCCCCACCTCGTGCCACGCGCCGAGCTGCCGCGCGCGACCGCCCTGAACGCGCTGGTCATGACCGCCGCCGGCACGGTGGGCCCGGCGCTCGCCGGGCTCACGTCCGCGACGCTCGGCCTCACCGTCAACTTCGCGGTGAACGCCGTCGGCTTCGCCGTCGTGCTCGCCTGCCTGGCGCTCGTGCGCACCGACGCCCCGCCCGCCGCGGCGGCGAGCCGCCAGCCGCTGCTGCGGTCCGTGGGCGCCGGCCTGGCCGTCGTGGCCGGGCACGCCGGGCTGCGCTCCGTCGTCACCGGCTACGGTCTGCTGCTGCTCCTCGGTCCCTCGCCCTCGGTGGTCCTGCCGCTCTACGCGGCGCAGGCGCTCGACGCGGGCGGCGCGCAGCTGGGCCTGCTGTTCTCCGCGGTGGGGGCCGGCACCGTCCTGGCCTCGGGCGTCCAGGCGCTTCTCGGCAGCGGCAGCCGCTCGCGGGTGTTCCTGACCGCGCTGGCCGTCTGGGCCGGGGCGCTGGTCGTGTTCGCCTCGAGCTCCTCCCTGCTCCTCTGCGCGGCCGCCCTGCTCGTCCACGGCGCCGCGCGCAACGTCGTCGGCACCACCGCCGTGACGCTGATGCAGCTCCTCAGCCCCGACGAGGCCCGCGGACGCGTGATGAGCCTCAACACGCTGCTGGCCAACGGCGTGAGGCCGCTCGGCGACTTCGGACTCAGCGCCGTCATGGCGGCGACCTCGGTGGGGTTCGCGGCGGGAGCGGCCGGCGCCCTCGTCGGCCTCTACGCCGTGGCGCGCCAGGTCACGGCAGCACGTGAGCCGGCGGCCGCGGCGGCGTGAGGGAGTAGCGCTCGGGCAAGGCCGCGGCGAAGTCAGCGAGTGGCGCGCCGACGGGGCCTTGCCCCGGGTTCATCTACGCTTCGAGACGAGCTCGACGAGGTTGCCGTCGGGGTCCTCGACCAGCGCGTTGCGGTTGTCGTTGCCCGTGTCGTGAGGCTCCTGCAGCGCCGGCACGCCCGCCGCCACGAGCCGCGCGAACTCGGCGTCCACGTCGTCGGTCCAGAAGACGACGGACATGGCCGGCGCGCCCGGCGTGCCGTCCACCCCGTGCACCCGCTTGGCGGCCTCCACCGTGCCGAGGCCCACGGTGAAGCCGCCGGCCGCGAACTCGACGTGCTCGGGCGTGCCCTCGCGCGGCGTCCTGAAGGTCTCGCGCAGGCCGAGCAGGTCACGGTAGAACCTGATGCCCGCCTCGATGTCTCGCGTGTAGAGGTTGACGAGCCCTGACGAGATCATGGCGGGAGTCTAGGACGGCGTCGCCGGCCCCGTCACCTCCAGCCGAGGGCCGGCGCCACGTGCTTCAGCACCGCCTCGATCACGTGGGCGCAGTAGTCGACGCCGAGCTGGTTCGGCACCGTGAGCAGCAGCGTGTCGGCCTCGGCGATCGCGGTGTCCTGACGGAGCTGCTCGACGAGGACGTCGGGCTCGTCGGCGTAGCTGCGTCCGAACACGGCGCGCGTGTTCTCGTCGATGTAGCCGATCTTGTCTGAGTCGTGACGCTCCCGGCCGAAGTAGGCGAAGTCGCGGTCGTCGACGAGCGGGAAGATGCTGCGGCTCACCGACACCCGCGGCTCCCACGGGTGGCCGGCCTCGCGCCACGCCTCGCGGAACGCGCGGATCTGCTCGGACTGCTGCACGTGCAGCGGCTGCCCGGACTCGTCGAACTTCAGCGTAGAGCTCTGCAGGTTCATGCCCAGGCCGGCCGCCCACGCGGCCGTGGCGTTCGTCGCCGAGCCCCACCAGATCCGCCGGCGCAGGCCCTCCGAGTGCGGCTCGAGCCGCAGGAGGCCCGGCGGGTTGGGGAACATGGGGCGCGGGTTCGGCTGCGCGAAGCCCCGTCCCTCGAGCAGGTCGAGGAAGACCTGGGCGTGCCGCCTGGCCATGGCCCCGTCGTCCTCGCCCTCGCGCGGTGCGTAGCCGAAGTGCCGCCACCCGTCCACGACCTGCTCCGGCGAGCCCCGGCTGATGCCGAGCTGCAGGCGCCCGCCGGCGATGAGGTCGGCGGCGCCGGCGTCCTCGACCATGTAGAACGGGTTCTCGTAGCGCATGTCGATGACGGCCGTGCCGATCTCGATGCGCTTCGTCCTGGCGCCGATCGCCGCCAGCAGCGGGAACGGCGAGGCGAGCTGGCGCGCGAAGTGGTGCACGCGGAAGTAGGCGCCGTCGGCGCCGAGCTCCTCGGCCGCCACGGCCAGGTCTATCGACTGCTGCAGCGCGTCCGCCGCCGACCGCGTGTGCGAGTGCGGCGACGGCGTCCAGTGCCCGAACGAGAGGAACCCGATCTTCTTCGTCACCAGGCCGAGTCTGGCATGTGACGGGCGGCGCGCGGCGTTCCTGGGCTAGGCGAGCTCCTCGAGCGCGGTGGCGGCGTCCGACACGTCCACGCGTCGGCCCAGGTCGTCCGTCCCCTGGACGAGGCGGCGCCCACCACCGGCCGACGCATCGTGATGCTTCGGCCTCCCCCCACCGTCATGGACCCCTAGCGCGCGAACCTGAGGTGGACCACGTCCTCGCCCTGGACCGCCCGCACGAGCCTCAGGCCGTGCATGTCGGTGCCGACGTCGTCGAGCAGGCGCGCGCCGCCGCCCAGCAGGATCGGCACGACGTGCAGCTCCATCTCGTCGACGAGGCCGGCTGCCAGGTACTGGTTCGCCACGTCGGCGCCGCCGCCCAGCGCGACGTCGCCCCCGCCCGCCGCGCGCTTCGCCTGCTCGAGGGCCCAATCGATGCCGTCTGTGACGAAGTTGAACGTGGTGCCGTTGTCGAAGCGCAGCGGCTCCCGCGGGTGGTGGGTGATGACGAACACCTGGTGCTTGAAGGGCGGCCTGTCGCCCCACCAGCCGCGCCACGGCTTCTCGGCGTCCCACGGTCCGGGGTGGCCGCCGAACATGTTGCGGCCCATGATCGTGGCGCCGACGTTCGCGGTGGACTCGCGCACGACCTCGTCGTCGACGCCCTCGGCGCCGCCCTCCATGCCGTGCATCTCCCGCCACGAGCGCAGCCGCACCACCCAGTCGTGCAGGCTCTCCCCGCCGCGGCCCAGCGCCTGGTCCGGCCGCTGGTCGGGCCCAGCGACGTAGCCGTCGAGCGACATGCTGATGGTGAAGCGCAACCTCGCCATGCTGTCCTCCTCGCTGGCCCCTGGGCCGGCCCCTACACGATGCAGGATGACGGGCCCGGGGGTGCTGGGGTGGGTCGCGCCGGAGGTCGTGCCGAGGGGCGGCGCATGCCACTGCGAGCGCGTCCGCGGCCGGCGCGAGGACCAGGACCGCCTGTCCCCAGCGAGTGGGCATGGCGCCCGCCGCCGGTTTGTGCAACAATTGCTGTCACGTCAGAGATACCTGCAACACCAGTTGGGCAGGCGTCGTGACCCCGACCGGAGCGAGCCAGCGGGGCCGCCGCCCTCCGGCCGGTGACGAGACGTCTCGGAGGGACGCGTGATGGGC
>DASVDQ010000076.1 GCA_036381035.1 Trueperaceae bacterium
CAGCCCGACAGCTAACCCCGTAGGCCGACGAAGGAGATCGGTTTGCCCAAGAACAAGAGAAACGCAATTGCGGGGGTGCTGTTGGCGACGGCCCTCCTCGCGATCGGGCTCTCCGCCCCAGGAGCGTCCGCGCAGTGCCTCGGCGGCGGCATCACGCCGGCCGAAGTCGACATGTGCACGCCGACGCCGAAAGCGCGGCTGCTCAAGAACGGGATGCTGATCCCGCCCAAGGCGGCCCCCGGCCGCGTCAAGCGGGTCATCGCCTTCGCCAACCGGATCCGCTCCAAGCCGTACATCTACGGCGGCGGCCACCGGACATGGTGGGACCGGGGCTACGACTGCTCCGGCTCCGTCAGCTACGCCCTGCACGGCGGCAGCTTCCTCTCCAGCCCGCTTCCCTCCGGTCCCCTCGAAAGCTGGGGGCTCGCCGGGGAAGGGCGCTGGATCACCGTCTTCGCGAACCCCGGTCACGCCTACGCCGTGATCGCGGGCTTTCGCTGGGACACCTCCGGGAACACCGACGGCACCACGGGCCCGAGCTGGCACGCCGACATGCGTGAGTCGGGCACCTACGTCGCCCGGCACCCCGCCGGTTTCTGAGTCGGCGAGGGAAAGCTGAGGACATGCTCCGCCCCGGCCAAACGGTCGGGGCGAGTTTGTCCTTGCGTTCCTGACCTGCTCGGATAACTTCTACGCCTGTAGCTGCTCCACCCGACATCCGCCTGGTCGGCCTCGCGAAGCGCTACGGGGAGGTCGTGGCCGTCGCGGGCATCGACCTCGAGATCGAGCGCGGCGAGTTCTTCACCCTGCTCGGTCCCTCGGGATCGGGCAAGACGACGACGCTGCGCATGATCGCCGGCTTCGAGCAGCCCGACGAGGGCGAGGTGCTGCTGCGCGGCCGCCCGATGCGCGGCGTGCCGCCGTTCCACAGGCCCGTGAACACCGTCTTCCAGGACTTCGCGCTCTTCCCGCACATGACGGTCATGCAGAACGTGATGTTCGGCCTGCGCATGGCGCGGGTGCCCGTCAAGGAGGCGCGCCGGCGGGCGCGGGAGGCGCTCGAGCTCGTCCGCCTCCCGCACGTCGCCGAGCGCAGGCCGCACATGCTCTCCGGCGGCCAGCAGCAGCGCGTCGCCGTCGCCCGCGCCCTCGTGAACAGGCCGGCCGTGCTGCTGCTCGACGAGCCGCTGGGCGCGCTCGACCTGAAGCTGCGCAAGGCCATGCAGTTCGAGCTCAAGACCCTCCAGCAGCAGGTAGGCATCACGTTCGTCTACGTGACGCACGACCAGGAGGAGGCCCTGACGATGGCCGACAGGATCGCGGTCATGAACGAGGGGCAGGTCCTCCAGGTGGGCGCGCCGGACGACATCTACGAGCGCCCGACGAGCCGCTTCGTCGCCGACTTCATCGGCGAGACGAACTTCCTGGGCGGACGGGTGAGGGAGAAGCACGACGGCCTCGCCGCCGTCGAGACGCCGAGCGGTGCCGTGGTCTGGGGCGAGCTGCGCGACCTCGACCTCGAGGTCGGCGACGAGGCGGCGCTGGCGGTGAGGCCCGAGAAGCTCAGCGTCGACCCGGTCGAGGACGCGCCGCCGCAGGCGGACCACGAGACGCGGCTCCTCGGCGTGATCAGTGCGGCGCACTACCTGGGCACCGACGCGCGCTACGAGGTGGACGTGGGCGGCGCCGCGCTCGTCGCCCGCGTGCAGAACCAGCACCACGGCTACGGCGGGATGCTGAGGGCGGGCACCCGCGTGGCCCTGACGTGGCGGACCCGGCACGGCTCCGTGCTCAGGTAGGCCCCTGGCGCCGCGCTTCGGTGAGCCCCGGGCGCCGGCGGCGGGCGGTCGCGCCGGCGCCGAGCGCGGCCCCGCGCTCGGGTACGCTCTGCCCATGGACGCCTCTGGTGCCCCGCTGCTGCGGGTCGCGGGCTCGCCGTACGAGATGGGCCTGGCCCACGGGCGCGCCCTGGCGGCCTCGGTGCGCAGCTACGCCGCGGAGCGCCTCGCCCTAGCCTGCTCGCCCACCTGGTCGGGGCGGGAGGCGACGCGCGAGGAGGTGCTGGACCTGGCGGCCGCCTGCCTCGAGGCGCACGAGGAGCGCTACCCCGACCTCGTCGAGGAGCTGCGGGGCCTGGCCGCTGGCGCGGGTGTGAGCGCCGAGGAGCTCCTCGTCTCCGGCGGCTTCACCGATATCGTCGACGCCGTGGCGGCGGGGCCGCCGGGCGGCGCCCCCGCCGCGCCGCGGCCCGCTTCCGGCGAGGAGGACGACTGCACGGCGTTCCTCGTCCCGGCGGCGCGCATGGCGGACGGCGCGCCGGCGTTCGGCCAGACCTGGGACATGCACGAGGGCTCGGCCGAGCACCTCGTGCTGCTCGAGGGGCGCCCGCGCGGCGGTCCCGCCTTCGTCGTCCTCACGACCGCCGGCTGCGTCGGCATGATCGGCATGAACGAGGCCGGGCTGACGGTGGGCATCAACAACCTCACGGCCGCCGACGGGCGCGTGGGCGTGACCTGGCCCTTCGTCGTGCGGGCGATGCTCCGCGAGGAGACGGTGGCGGACGCCCTCGCCGTGCTCCTCGGCGCTCCGCTCTGCGGCGGTCACAACTACCTAGTCATGGACGCCGCCGGTCGCGGGGCGAACGTCGAGGCCATGCCGACGGCCCACGCCCTCACCGAGCTCGGCGACGAGGTGGTCGCGCACACGAACCACTGCCTCGCCCCCGCGACCCGGTCCGTGGAGCGACCGAGGGCGCCGGCGTCGCAGGCGGAGTCGGAGGCGCGGCTGGCGAGGGCGCGGGAGCTGCTCGTGGGCAGGGCCCTCGACTTGGAAGCCCTCCAGGCCGTGCTTTCCGACAGGCGGGCCGTGTGCCGGGTCGGCGCGCCACCCGCGTTCGTCGGCACCTGCGGCGCGATCGTCGCGCGGCCCGCCTCGCGCGAGCTGCACGCCGTCGCCGGTCGTCCCGGCGAGGCGCGCTTCGAGAGGTTCGACCCGGCGGTGACCTCGCCGTGACGCCGCGCGCGCCCTGGCCCCACGCCAGGGTCGTGCCCAGCGCTCCCGAGCACGCGCCGGCGCTCGAGGAGCTGCAGCGCGTCTGCTTCCCCTACCTCAGCGAGGCCGAGCGCATGAAGGCCGAGCACTTCCTCAGGCACCTCGAGGTGTTCCCCGAGGGGGAGTTCGTCGCCGTGACCGACCGCGACCCTGACGGCGGGGAGCTGGGGCGCGAGGTCGTGATCGGCCTCGGCTCCGGCTTCCTCACGCGCTTCGACCTCTCGCACCCGCACCACTCGTTCCTCGAGGCGATCGCCGGCGGCACCTACGCGCACCACGACCCGCAGGGCGACTGGTACTACGGCGCCGACATCAGCGTCCACCCCGACTACCGCGGCAAGGGCGTCGGGACCCTCCTCTACCGGGCGCGGCAGGACCTGGTGCGGCGCCTGGGCCTGCGCGGCATCGTGGCGGGCGGGGCGCTCCCCGGCTACGCGCGCCACGCGGGCAGGCTCAGCGTCGCCGAGTACGTGGCCGCCGTCGCGCGCGGCGAGCTCCACGACCCCACGCTCAGCTTCCAGCTCGCCAACGGCTTCGAGGCGCTGGGCGTCATCGAGGGCTACATGACCGACGAGACCACGGGCGACGCCGCCAGCCTCATCGTCTGGCGCAACCGCGACCACCGGGAGGGCTGAGGTGCGAAGCGGCGTACCCGGCGGGTACCTCGCGACGGGGCGGGAGGGAGCGCCGGTCTCCGGCCGTCCCGCGGCGCGCGAGGGCGCGCGCGTCACCCACGCGACCGCGGAGAGGCGGGGTCGCGTGGCGGTCGTCGGCAGCCTGAACATGGACCTCGTCGTGAGGGTGCGGAGGCACCCGCGGCCCGGCGAGACGGTCATGGGCCTCGGCCACGCCAGCCATCCGGGCGGCAAGGGCGCGAACCAGGCCGTGGCCGCGGCGCGGCTCGGCGCGAGCGTGAGCATGGTCGGGAGGGTGGGCGACGACGGCCACGGCCGGCAGCTCCTCGACGCGCTCCGGGCGGACGGCGTCGGCGTCCGCCACGTGCTGCGCGGCTCCCGGCCCACGGGCGTGGCCTTCATCCAGGTCGACGAGAGCGGGCAGAACAGCATCGTCGTCTCGCCCGGCGCGAACGCCGAGGTGACGGAAGACGACGTGAGAGCACAGGACCTGACCGCGGCCGCCGTCGTGATGCTCCAGCTCGAGGTGCCCCTCGACACCGTGCTGGCCGCGGCGCGGGCGGGGCGCGAGGCCGGCGCGTCCGTGCTCCTGAACCTGGCGCCGGCCGCGCCGCTGACGCGCGAGCAGCTCGCGGACGTCAGCCACCTGCTCGTGAACGAGCACGAGGCGGCGGCCCTGCTGGGCGCGGAGGCGCGGGCGGTGACGGCCGACCCCGTGGCGGCGGCGCGGCGCCTCACCGACCTGGCGCCCGTCGCCGTCGTGACCGTGGGCGCGGAGGGGGCCGCCTGGGCGGAGCGCGGCGGCGGGGAGGGCAGGCAGCCCGCGTTCCCCGTGGAGGTCGTCGATACGACCGCGGCCGGGGACGCCTTCGCCGGCGCGCTGGCGGCGCGCCTGGCCGCCGGCGAGCGCGACCTGGCGGCCGCCGTGCGCTTCGCGTGCGCGGCCGGCTCGCTGGCCACCACGCGGGCGGGCGCCCAGCCCTCGCTGCCCACGCTCGCGGAGGTGGAGTCGCTCCTCGGCGCGAGCTAGGCGCGGTAGCGGGCCCAACGCCCGGCCGCCGGCGGTGGCCGAGCGGCAGCCTGCCGCTGAACGGTGGAGCGGGAGCCGGCCGCCCGGCGCGGGGCGCGGCCGGTCAGTCGAGGTGCGCCACGGCCAGCGTCTGCGTCAGCTCCCCGCGCTGCGTCCTGAGCTCGACGACGTCTACGCCGCTGACGTCGAACTGGAGCATGTTCTCGGGCCCGCGGGCCAGCTCGCGCAGGCCCGCCGCGCCCCAGCCGACGACCACGTAGGTGGTGCCGGGCTCGGCCCTGTTCGGCTGCAGCACCAGGGCCCGGCCGTCGGGGAGCCGGCACAGCACGCCGAGCCGCGCCGAGGGGACGTCGGCCGCGGGCTCGAGCACCGTCATCTCCATCTCGGGGTTGCTCATCCAGTACGCGAGGATGCGCTGGTCGTCGCGCAGGCGCGCGGCCTCGGACCTCTGCACCAGGCCCCAGGCCCCCACGGACCCGAGGGCCACCACGGCCACCGCGAGCGCCGCGAGGTAGGCCAGCGGACGGCGCGCCGCCGGCGGCGGGTAGGCGGCCTCGATCGTGCCCGCGCCGCCAGTGCCCGGCGCCGCTGCCTCGCCGGCGACCTCGTCCGCGACGGCGCGGCTCAGCCTGTCCCAGCCTCCCGCCGGCAGCTCGCTGGGGGTGAGCGTGGACACGAGGACCTCCGTGGCCAACGCGCCCGCGCGCCCCGCGAACGGCTCCTCCACCGGCGTCGCGGCCCGGTCGTCACCCGCGGCCGCGTTGCGCTCGTCGTCGTTCACTTGCCTGCCTCCAGGGCGCTGCGCATCTTGGCCAGCGCCCGCTTGATCCTGCTCTTCACGGTCCCGAGCGGCAGCCCGTGCCTGTCGGCCAGCTCGGCGTGCGACCAGCCGCCGAAGAACGCCTCCTCGACGAGCAGCCTCTCGCCGTCGTCGAGGACGCTGAGGGCCCGGCCGGCCAGCAGCGCCGGCACGGGGTCGGGGTCCGTGGACATGGCCAGCTGGTAGGCCGCGCCGTGCTCGTCGAGGTCGGCCCTCACCGGCCTCGCCCGCCGCGCCCGCAGGCGCGAGAGGCAGAGGTTCCGGGCCAGCGCGTAGAGGTACGTGCGCACGGCGGCGCGTTCCGGGTCGAACCGGCTGGCGTTGAGCCACAGCCTGTAGAAGGTGTCGTGCAGCACCTCTTCCGCCTCCTCGCGGCTGCCCAGCATCCGCGTGGCGAGGGCCAGCACCACCCCACCGTGTCGCTCGTAGAGGTGGCGCAGCGCGGCCTCGTCGCCACGGGCCAGCGACCGGGCGAGCTCTGCGTCGCGCACAGCGGTCTCGGCCAAGGTCGCTACTGCCACCTACCTCTTCTACGCACCGCGCAGGACGTCGGATGCCTGCCGGGAGTCGGTCCTGGAAGTATGGCACGGGCGGGTGGGCCGGTTATCGTGCGGGGACATGGCCGAAGCGCAGCGCCTACCCGACTTCGAACGCTACGTCGCCGTGCGCCTCGTCGGCTCGCCGGCCTTCTCGCCCCGGGGAGACGCCTTCGCCTACGTGGCCAACACCACGGGCCTGCCCGCGCTGTGGCTGCAGCCGGCGGGCGGCGGCTTCCCCCGGCAGCTCACGGCCTTCCCCGACCGGCGCGTGGCCGGGTTCAGGTGGTCGCCGGACGGGCGCCGCATCGCCCTGCTCGCCGACCACCACGGCGACGAGATGTTCCAGGTGCACGTCCTCGAGGCGGGCGGCTGGCCGCGCCAGCTCACGTCGGCGCCGCGGGTCCAGTACTCGCTCGGCGGCTGGGCGCCCGACTCGCGGCGCCTGGCGATCACCGGCAACGACAGGGAGCCGTCGGAGCAGGACGCCATGGTCATCGACGTCGAGACCGGCGAGGTGACGCGCCTCGTCACCGGGGGCCTGTTCTACGCGGGCGACTTCTCGCCGGACGGCCGCCGTCTCCTCGTCACCGAGATCCTCAGCAACACCCACCAGCGCGTTCACGTCGTGGACCTGGAGTCGGGCGAGCGGCGCTGCCTGCTGGGCGAGGACGGCGAGGAGGCCAAGCGCTTCCCCGTGGGCTGGGACGCCGCCGGGTCGGGCGTCTACGTCGTCACCGACGAGGGCCACGAGTTCTCCTACCTCGTCCACCTGCCGCTCGCGGGCGGCGCGGCGCGCGGCGTGCTGCGCCTCGACGCCGACGTCGCCGACGCGCGGTTGAACCACGGGCGGGACACCCTCGTGGCGGCGGTGAACGACCGCGGCGTCTTCAAGCTGCGCGTCTACGAGCTGGGCGAGGGCGGCGAGCGCGAGACCGCCGCGCTCGACCTGCCCTTCGGCGAGTACGGCGGGATGTCGGTGGCCGCGGACGGCCGGGAGGCGATCCTCGACTTCGCCACGCCGCGCGAGGCGTCGAACCTCTTCGCCGTGGACCTGGCCACGGGCGCGATGGAGCCGCGCGAGCAGAGCATGCTCGGCGGCGTCGACCCCGCCACGATGGTCGAGCCCGAGGCGATCACCTACCCGAGCTTCGACCGCGACGTGCCGGCGTGGCTCTACCGGCCGCGGGGCGAGGGCCCCTTCCCCGTGGTCCTGTCGATCCACGGCGGGCCGGAGTCCCAGGAGCTGGCCGGCTACGCCTACCTGGGCCTCTACCAGTACCTGCTCTCGCGCGGCATCGGCGTGCTGGCCCCCAACATCAGGGGCTCCACCGGCTACGGGAAGAGCTACCAGAAGCTGATCCACCGCGACTGGGGCGGCGGCGAGCTCAAGGACATCGAGGCCGCGGCCGACTACCTGGCGTCGCTCGACTGGGTCGACGCCGGCAGGATCGCCGTGTTCGGGGGCTCGTTCGGCGGCTTCGCGACCCTCTCCGCCCTCACGCGCCTCCCCGACCGCTGGGTGGCCGGCGTCGACATCGTCGGGCCCTCGAACCTCATCACCTTCGTGCAGAGCGTGCCGCCGTTCTGGCGCGCGATGCTGAAGGACTGGGTGGGCGACGCCGAGGAGGACAGGGAGATGCTCATCGAGCGCTCCCCCATCACCTACGTCGACCAGCTGAAGGCGCCCCTGCTGGTGATCCAGGGGGCGAACGACCCCCGCGTCGTGAAGGCCGAGAGCGACCAGATGGTCGAGCGCCTCAGGGAGCGCGGCGTGGCCGTGGAGTACTACGTGGACGAGGAGGCCGGCCACGGGCCGCCCAGCCGCGACGGCTGGCTGAAGTGGCTCAGGATGACGGCCGAGTTCCTCGAGAGGCACCTGCTCCGCGGCTGAGCGCCCGTCCGCGTTCGCCCGGGCCGCCGCCGCGGGCCCGGGCCGTCCCGCGGCCCCTGCGGGCCGGCGGCAGCGCCACGCGCTCAGGCGCTGGACGACCGCCGCTGCAGCAGCAGCGAGGCGCCCACCAGCACGATCGAGGCGGCGATCATCAGCGTCGAGATCGCGTTGATCTCGGGCGGCACGCGCTGCTTGAGCATCCCGTAGACGAAGAGCGGCAGGGTCGTGGTGCCCACGCCGGCGTTGAAGAACGTGATCACGAAGTCGTCGAGCGACAGGGTGAAGGCCAGCAGCGCGCCGGCGAGGATCCCGGGCATGAGGATCGGGAACGTCACGCGCCAGAACGTCTGGCGGTGGTTCGCGCCGAGGTCGCGGGCCGCCTCCTCGAGCGTCGGGTCCATCGTCGCGAGCCGCGCCCGCACGACGATGAGCACGTAGGAGACGTTGAACGCGATGTGGGCGATGATGATCGTCCCGAAGCCGGGCACGAGCCGCACGCCGAGCGTCCGCTGCGCGGCCTCGAACACGAGGTTGAAGAAGACGGCGAGGGACACGCCCTGCGTGATGTCGGGGATCACGACGGGCAGGTAGAAGAGCGAGTCGAGGGCCCGGCGTCCGGGGAAGCGTCCGCGCGTCAGCGCCAGGGCCAGCATCGTCCCCAGCGCCGTGGCGACGAGCGTGGCCACCGTCGCGACGAACAGGGAGTTCCTCACCGACCTGAGCAGCAGGCCGGTCTGGAACCGCGCGGACTCGGTGCCGGCCGTGATGGTGTTGTTGATGATGTTCTCGTACCAGCGCGTCGTGAAGCCGTTCCACACCGACACCGAGGCGCCGTCGTTGAACGAGAAGACGACGAGCACGAGGATCGGCGCCCACAGGAACAGGTAGACGACGAACGGGCTCAGCCACAGCAGGGCTCGTCCCAGGCGCCTCAGCGCCAGGTCGCGGCGCAGCCTGCCGGCGTCGCCGCCGCCCGCCCTCGCGGCCGGCGCCGTCACGAGCGCTCCTCCTGGCCCCAGCGCGTGTAGATCAGCACCCCGACGAAGACGAGCGCCAGCAGGACCATCGAGACGGCGCTGCCAAGCGGGACGTTCCCGCGGCCCCCGAACTGGCTCTGGATCAGGTTCCCGATCATCAGCCCGCGCGTGCCGCCCATCAGGTCCGGCGTGACGAACGCTCCGATCGTGGGGATGAAGACGAGTATCGACCCGGCGATCACGCCCGGCAGCGTCAGCGGGAGCACCACGCGGAGGAACGCCCACAGGTCGTTGGCGCCGAGGTCCTGGGCGGCCTCCACGTAGCGCATGTCGAGCCGCTCGACGGAGGCGTAGACGGGCAGCACCATGAACGGCAGGTAGCCGTAGACCAGGCCGAGGATCACGGCGCCCGAGGTGAAGAGCACCTGCAGCGGCTCGTCGACGAGCCCGAGGCGCGTGAGCAGGCCGTTGAGGAGGCCGTCGCGCTGCACGATCGTGATGAGCGCGTAGGTCCTCACGAGGAAGTTCGTCCAGAACGGCAGCAGCACGAGGAAGAGCAGGAACAGGCGCGTGCGCGGGTCGCGCCGCTGGCTGATGAAGAACGCCAGCGGGTAGCCGAGGAGCAGGCACAGCACCGTGGTGATCAGCGCGACGTTCACGCTCCTGACGATCACGGGCCCGAAGACCGAGAACGTGCGCTCGTACTGGTCGAGGGTGGGCGGGGGCACCGGCGCGCCGCCCGGCCCCCGCGTCAGGAAGCTGGCGACGGCCACGAAGACGAGGGGGAGCAGGAAGAACAGCACCAGCCAGACGGTGGCCGGCGCGGCCAGGCCCAGGGAGCGCGCCGCCTCCCCCGGCTCGGCGCCCCGGCGCGCCATCAGGCCGACCCCGTTGCGCGGGCCCTCGGCATCAGGCAGGCAGTCTACAGCCTGGCTGCCGCTGAGCGGCGCGTGAGCCCGGCGCAGCGCACGGCGCCGGCGACGGCGGGATCAGGCGTCCGGCCCGCGACCCGATGAGCGGCGCGTGAGCCCGCCCCGATATCCCCTGAGACCGCTCTTGTCAAGCCCCCTCTTTCTCGCGTCCAGGACGGCGCTCGTGTCGCTCATGGCACGAGGGGTCCCGGGGGCGCGTGCTACCATGCGCGCCAAACGGGCAAGAAGGAGCGTGAGATACTTCAAGACAACCCTAAAGTGTGAGCGAGACCGAATGAGCCATCTTGGATGGTCTCGGGAGGCGAAGCTCTCGCGTAAAGGTTGTGGAGAAGCTCTTCCGGTTCCGGGCTGACGCCCAGACCGTTTCAGTTTCCCCCTTTTACGGGCTCACATAACCTCAACAGGCGTTGTCGAAGCAACGTTATGAGAGGCACGGATCCCCTGGACTTCGCGGTGGTGCGCACGCACCTCCGCCACGCCGACGGCATCTACGACGTCATCAGGCTCGCCAACGGCTACCCGACGGACAGGTACTGCCACTGCATCAACCAGGAGGCGGTGGCGGAGCAGCTCGAGAGGTTCCCCGAGGGCCAGTTCGTGGCCGTCACGTACGAGGACGGACGCGAGCGGGTCGTCGGCATGGCCTCGACGATGCTGACCGCGCGCACGCCCGACGACGAGCCGCTCGCCTGGTACGACATGGTGGGCAGCTTCGGGCTGCGCAACCACGACCCTGACGGCGACTGGCTCTACGGCGTCGAGATCGCCGTCCACCCCGACTACCAGCGCCACGGCATCGGCACCGCGCTCTACCGGGCGCGGCTGGCGCTCATCGATGAGCTGGGGCTCGAGGGCTGGTACGCGGGCGGCATGCTCATGGGCTACCACCGCTACCGCGGCCTGCTCACGCCGCGCGAGTACGGCCAGCGCGTCATCGCCGGCGAGATCGAGGACCCGACGGTCAGCATGCAGCTCAGGCGCGGGTTCGAGCCGCGCGCGATCGTCGAGAACTACTACCCCGAGTGGAAGGCGGGTCACGCCGCCGTGCTGCTCGTGTACCAGCCGCCCCGCGCGCGGGCGGCGCGGCGCCCTCGCGGCGCCAGGCCGGGCGTCGGCCAGGAAGGCGCCGTCTCGGCCCTGCCCGTGAGGCGCGCCGGGCACTCGGGCCACACCACGGGTCACCACCACTAGGGCCCAGCTGAAGCCGCCGGGAGCGGTGAGAGATGCCGGTTACGGAGAGAGCCGACGTGATCGTCCTGGGCGCCGGGGTCGCGGGTCTGTCCGCCGCCCAGGCGCTCGTCGACACCGACCTCGACGTCGTCGTGCTCGAGGCGCGCGAGCGTCTCGGCGGGCGCGTGCACACCGACAAGCAGTTCGCCGGCTTCCCGCTCGAGTTCGGCGCCGAGTTCGTCCACGGCGAGCGTGCGCCCACGTGGGAGCTGATCGACCGCCTCGGACTCCACACCGTGCACTGGAACAAGCGCGACGACTCGTGGGTCCGCATGGCCGACGGACGCCGCCTCACGATGGCCGAGGCCCGCGCCGAGGACCCCGGCTTCGACGTCACGCGCACCTGGAGGCTGCCGCCCGTGCCGCCCCGGCCCCTGGAGTCGTTCGGCCAGTACCTCAGGCGCATCGGCTTCGAACCTGAGCAGGTCGACTACGTCAGGCGCTCGTTCGCCAACGCCGCCGGCGAGTCGCTGCGGCACCTCGACGCCGCCAGCATGCTCGACTCGATCGCCGGCAGCGACGAGACCGGGCTCGAGGACTTCCGCATCGTCGAGGGCTACGCCGCGATCGTCGAGGCCCTGGGCGTGGGCGTCGAGATCCGCCTGGGCTGCCAGGTGACGCGCGTGGAGGTCGGCGAGGACGGCGTGCTGGCCAGCACCGCCGCCGGCGAGACCTACGCGGCCAGGCTGCTCGTGTGCACGCTGCCGGTGGGCGTGCTGGCCGCCGGCGACGTCGAGTTCGTCCCGGGCCTGCCGGAGGGGAAGCTGACGGCGCTGCGCGGCCTGGGCATGGGGCCCGTCGTCAAGTGCGTCTACCGCTTCAGGGAGCCGCTCACCCCGCCGGGCATCAAGGCGATCTACGCGGCCGGCCGCGCGCCGATGTGGTGGACGCCGTCGTTCGGGCACGAGACCGACGCCGTCGTGTGGACGGCCTTCGTTACCGGCGACGCGGCCATGGACCTGCTGCGCCGCGGCGAGGCGGGAGCCCTCGACGGCGCCCTCGAGAGCCTGCGACGCGAGCTGGGCCGTCCCGGCCTGCAGGCCGTCGAGGCGCGGCTCGTCGACTGGGTCAACGACCCCTACGCGCGCGGCGGCTACAGCTACGTGCGACCCGGCCACCGCGGCGTGCGCGAGCTGCTGGCCGAGCCCACGCCGCCCCTGCTGTGGGCCGGCGAGGCGGCCGCTCCCGAGGGGGACGCCGCGACCGTGCACGGGGCCCTGGCGAGCGGTCGCCGGGCGGCCACCGAGGTCCTGAAGCTCCTCAGGCCGCGCGCCTATGATGGGAGCGAAGTGGTCGTCTGAGCGGCTCGCCCGCGGGCCGGCCCGGGCGCGCCCCGCCTCAGGGCGCGCGGGAGGTGCACCCTTGCGTTCGCCCAGCATCAGCCTGAGGACCGCCGTGCCCGGTCCGCGCAGCCTCGAGCTCGCCGCCCGGCGCGACGCGGCGGGCGCGCGCGGCGCCTCGCGGCTGACCGACGTCGCCGTGGCCCGCGCCCACGGGGCCGTCGTCGAGGACGTCGACGGCAACCGCCTCATCGACATGGCGGGCGGCATCGGCGCGCTCGCCCTGGGGCACACGCCGGCGTCCGTGGTCGAGGCCATCGGGCGCCAGGCCGCGGAGCTGGTGCACGTGTGCGGCATCGTCGCCACGTACGAGCCGCAGGTGCGGCTCCTCGAGCGCCTGTGCGAGCTCGCGCCGGGCGACTTCCCGAAGAAGGCCGTGCTGCTGAACTCCGGCGCCGAGGCGCTGGAGACCTGCGTGAAGGTCGCGCGGGCCCACACGGGCCGGCAGGCGATCGTCGTGTTCGAGGGCGGCTACCACGGGCGCACGAACATGACGCTCGGCATGACGAGCAAGTACGCCCTGTTCAAGAAGGGCTTCGGCCCGTTCCCAGCCGAGATCTACCGGCTGCCGTTCCCGAACCCGTACCGGCGCCCTGATGGCCTCTCGGAGGAGGCGTACGTTGAGGCCGCGGTCCGGTCCCTGGAGCACGCGACGGTCGCCCAGGTGGACCCCGAGGCGGTGGCCGCCATCGTCGTCGAGCCGGTCCAGGGCGAGGGCGGCTTCGTGCCGGTGCCGCCGCGCTTCTGGCGAGCGCTGCGCGAGCTGGCCGACCGTAGCGGCGCCGTGCTCGTCGCCGACGAGGTGCAGTGCGGCATGGGCCGCACCGGCCGTCTGTGGGCCGTGGAGCACCTCGGTCCCGCTCCCGACCTCGTGGCCACGGCCAAGTCGCTCGGCTCCGGCATGCCCATCGCCGCCGTGGTCGGCAGGGCCGAGGTCATGGACGCCCCGCACCCCGGCGGCCTGGGCGGCACCTACTCCGGCAACCCTCTCGCCTGCGCCGCCGCGCTGGCGACGCTCGAGGAGATCGCCTCGGAGGCGTTCCTGGCGCGGGCGCGCGCGGTGGGCGAGCGCCTGCGGGCGCGGCTCGAGGAGATCGCGGCGCGTCACCCCTCGGTCGGCGACGTCCGGGGCCTCGGGCCGATGCTGGCCATCGAGTTCGTGAGGGACGAGGCCAAGACGCCGTGGCCCGAGCTGGTGCTCGAGGTCACCAGGCAGGCGCTCTCTCGCGGCGTGATCGTGATCCGCGCCGGCCTCTACTCGAACTGCCTGCGCTTCCTGCCGCCCCTCAACATCACCGACGACCAGATCGACGAGGCGCTCGCGGTCGTGGACGAGTCGATCGCCGCCGCCGAGCGCGCGCTAGGGAAGGAGACCCTCACGCATGCCTGACGCAGACGCCAAGCTCAACGACTTCGGGGCGCCCCAGCGGCGCATGCTCATCGGCGGCGAGTGGGTGGAGGCGCGGGGCGGGGGCACGTGGGACCTCGTGGACCCCGGGACCGAGGAGGTCGTGGACCGCGTCGCCTTCGGCGGCGCCGAGGACGTGCGGGCGGCCGTCGACGCCGCCCAAGACGCGTTCCCGGGCTGGTCCGGCAAGACCGCCTACGAGCGGGCGGCGGTCCTCGAGAGGGCCGCCGACTGGGTCACGAGCCACGCCGACGACCTGGCGCTGATCACGACGCAGGAGTCGGGCAAGCCCCTGGCCGAGGCGAAGGGCGAGTGGGTGTCGGCCGCGAGCTACCTGCGCTGGTTCGCCGGCGAGGGAGTGCGCGCCTACGGGCGCATCGTGCCGCCCAGCGCGCCGAAGCGCCGCATCTGGGTCGTGCCGCAGCCCCTCGGCGTCGTGGGGACGATCACGGCCTGGAACTTCCCCGTCTACAACGTCGTGCGCTCGTGGGCGGCCGCGCTCGCCGCCGGCAACACGGTCGTGGGCCGGCCGGCCGAGTACACGCCGCGCTCGGCGTTCCTCCTCGGTCACGCGCTCATGGAGGGCGGCGCGCCCCCCGGCGTCATCAACGTCGTCAACGGCGAGCCGCACGCCATGGGGCAGGCGCTGCTCGAGGACCCGCGGGTGCGCAAGATCGCCTTCACGGGCAGCGTGCGCGTGGGCAAGCTGCTCATGGACGGCGCCTCGAAGACCCTCACCCGCCTCGCGCTCGAGCTGGGCGGCAACGCGCCCGTGATCGTCTTCCCCGACGCCGGCGACATCGCCCGCGTGGCGAAGCTCGCGGCGCGCTTCAAGGTGCGCAACGCCGGCCAGGTCTGCATCGCGCCGCAGCGCTTCCTCGTCCACGAGTCCGTCGCCGACGACTTCACGGGCGCGGTGGCGCAGGCGATGCAGGGCATGAAGGTCGGCCACGGCACGGAGGAGGGCACCGTCGTCGGCCCGCTCATCAACGCCAAGCAGCGGGACCGCGTCGAGGAGCTGGTGGGCGCGACCGTCGCGGCCGGGGCGAAGGTGGCCGTCGGCGGCAAGCGGCCCGAGCGCAAGGGGTACTTCTTCGAGCCGACCGTCGTCACCGACGTCGAGCCCGGCATGCCGCTCGACGCCGAGGAGGTGTTCGGCCCCGTGATGCCGGTGTCGTCGTTCGGCAGCATCGACGAGGTCGTCGAGCGCGCGAACGCCTACGAGGCGGGCCTGGCGGCGTACGTGTTCACGCGCGACCTCAACACCGCCCTGGTGATGGCCGAGCGCCTCGAGGCGGGCATGGTGGCCATCAACGACTGGATGCCCGTCACCGCCGAGGCGCCGTTCGGCGGCGTCAAGGGCTCCGGCTTCGGCCGCGAGACGGGCTCCGAGGGCCTGCACGAGTACCTCGAGCAGAAGGCCGTCTACATCGGGGGCGTGCAGCTCTGACCCCGGCCCGGCTCCCGGGTCGTAGGGGGTCCCCGCGCCGCCCGTCGCCGGACGACCCTCGCGCCGCGCCCGCGAGACCCGCCGGCCGCGTGACGTTCCTCCCTCGCTCGCTGGGGCTCGGGAGGCGTAGACTGCCCGGCTGAGTATGCCGGGCGCTGAAGCGTCCACACTCCCCACAGGAGAACCGGGCACGCGTCGAGCCCCGGCCCCCGCGGAAGGGGGCCGGGCTCTCTCGTTCCCGGCCGCGCTCGCCCCCGAGGTGCGCCGCACGATGCGCCTCTCGCTCGTCGAGGGCGGGCTCGTGCAGGTCTTCCTCAACTGGACGTCTGGCAGCGTGCTCATCGGCTACCTGCTCGCGCTCGGCGCGGCGCCATGGCACATCGCGCTGGTGGGCAGCGTGCCGTTCCTGGCGCAGGTCGCGAGCCCGCTGGGCGCCCTCGCCGCCGAGGCGCTGGGCCGGCGCCGCGTCCTCGCCGCCGCGATCGCCGCGACGAGCCGCCTGCTGTGGCTGCTGGCGGCGTTCCTGCCGCAGCTCGTGCCGTCCGCCGTCGCCCCCACCGCCCTCGTGGCCGTCGTCTTCCTCGCCGGCTGCTTCCAGGCCGCCAACGGCACGGTGTGGACCGCCTGGATGGGCGACGTGGTGCCGGAGGACCGCCGCGGGCGCTACTTCGGCCTGCGCACCGGCGTGCTCGGCGTGGTAGGGATGCTCGCGAACCTCGCCGCCGGGGCGTTCCTCGACGCCGTCGCCCCGCCGCTGAGCTTCCGGGTCGTGATCCTCGTGGGCGTCGGCTGCGCCCTGGTGGGCGTGGCCCTGCTGCTCCTGCACCACGACCCGCCCACCGAGCGGCGGCGGCTGCGGCTCGGCCAGCTCCTCGCGCAGCCGTTCCGCGAGCCGAACTTCAGGCGGTTCCTGCGCTTCGCCGTCTACTGGCACCTCGTCGTCATGCTCGGGGCGCCGTTCGTCGTGCCCTACTTCCTCGAGGAGCTGGGCATGACCTTCACGCAGGTCGCGATCTGGAGCTCGATCGCCGCGGTCACCTCGCTCGGCTCGACGATCCTCTGGGGCCGCGTCGCCGACGCGGCGGGGAACAAGGCCGTGCTGGCGATCGGCACCTTCCTCGCCGGGGCGATGCTGCCCGCGAACTGGATCCTCGCCGGGCTCACGGGGAACCTCGTCTTCATCTGGGTCTCGGCGTTCTTCGACGCCGTCGCCTGGGGCGCCATCACGCCCGCGATCTTCAACCTCGCCCTCGTCTCGGCGCCGCGCTCCGGGCGCGTCTCGTTCGTGGCGGCGTACTCTCTCGCCACCGGCGTCGCCGGCTTCGTGGGCGGCGCGCTGTCTGGCCCGCTGCTGGGCCTGTTCACGTCCTTCGGCCCGCCCGCGATCCTGCCCGGCTGGTCCGGCTACCACACGCTGTTCGCCGTGTCGGCCCTGGGCCGGGTCTTCGCCTGGACGCTGCTGCGGCGGGTGGCCGAGGAGCGCGCGTGGCGGACCCGCGACCTCCTCAGGTCGGCGCGGACGGCGTGGAAGGGCACCGGCCTGCCCTGGCGGTAGGCCGCTGCGCTAGTCCGCTCCCCGCGCCGCCAGCGCCGCGCCGAGGGCCACCGCGGTGTCGCCGCCGGCCGGGAACAGCGGCGGGTCCTCGCCGTAGACGGCGAAGACGGCGGCGATCATGTCGCGCACGAAGGGCAGGGCCGCCAGGCGCCCCACGAAGACGGCGTGGGGCAGGTCCTGCGCCCGCTTGGCGTTGAGGGCCAGCAGGGCGATCGTCTGGGCGACCATGGTCGTGAGCCCCGCGGCCAGGTCCTCTGCCGCCGCGCGCCCGCCCAGCTCGGCCAGCCGCCCCAGGCTCACGGCCGTGGCGCGCGGCGGGAGGCCGCCGATGCCGCCGCCCAGCACCTCGCCGAGGGTGGTGTCGACGCGCGAGGCGTCGCCGCGGACCGCCATCTCGGCCACGTCGCTGGCCAGGCGCACGCCGAGGAGCGCGCTGCCCAGGCCCTCCAGCGTGCCGCCGCCGACGGGCGTGCCGGTGACGTGCCTGAAGGCGCCGGCAGGGGCGTCCGCCAGGACCATCGCCGTGCCGGTGCCACAGGAGACGGCCAGGGCGCGCGCGACGCCGGCCAGGGCCAGCGCGCCACGGCCCACGGCGGTCGGCTCGTCCACCACGACGACCCCGGTCTCGCCCGCGAGCTCGCGCGAGCGCCCGCCGGTGACGGCCAGCGCGGCCACGTCGGCGCGGTCGACCCCCAGGGCCTCCAGCGCCCGCCCCAGCACGTGGGGGTCGGCCGGCCCCGGCCTGAGCAGCGCGGCGTGCCTCTCGACCTTCCCGCAGCGCACGAGCACGGCGTCGGTGACGCTGAGGCCGAAGTCCACGCCGAGGAGCGCGCCGCTCACGACGGCGATGATAGCCGCGCCGCGCCGCCGCGGCGGGCTCGCGGGA
>DASVDQ010000077.1 GCA_036381035.1 Trueperaceae bacterium
CCCCGCCCTCCCCAAGCGCGCGTCCGCCGCGGTGGAGCCGCGCCTACGCCTGCTTGTCCGCGTACATGCGCTCGTCCGCCGCGGCCAGCAGCTCGTCGGCGTCCACGCCGTTGTCGGGGGCCGTGGCCACGCCGATCGCGATGGCGAGCCCGTCGCCGTCCACGGAGAGCGCGGACACCGCCTGCTTGACGCGCGCGGCCGTCTCCTCGGCCTCGTGCGCCGCGGTGTCGATGAGCACGGCGGCGAACTCGTCGCCGCCCCAGCGGCTCAGCACGTCCGTCTGCCTGATCGCGTGGCGCAGCGCGTCAGCCACCGCGACCAGCGCCCTGTCGCCGGCCACGTGCCCGTGGGCGTCGTTCACGGCCTTGAAGCCCGAGAGGTCCATCAGCATCAGGCTCATCCGGCTCCCGGCGCGCTCGCGGCGCGCCAGCTCGCGCACCAGCGCCTCGTCGAACGCCCGGCGGTTCTTCAGACCTGTGAGCTCGTCGGTCAGCGCGGCGTTCATGAGGAGGTCGCGCACGTGCTGCCTGTGGAGGAGGCTCGCCACCGCCGGCCCGAAGAGCAGGCACAGCTCCACCGAGTCGCGGCCGAACGCCCCCGCCTCGGTCGTGCTCTCGAGGTTCAGGACGGCGAGGACCTCGCCCTCGTGGAGCACCGGCAGGCAGAGCGTCGCCTGGATGCCGTCGTAGCTCCCTATGGCCGAAGCGAGCTGCGGCGAGGCGGCCAGGCCGAGCTGGGCGATGTCGTGCACGTCGGCGCGCGCGACGCGCGGACGTCCGCGCCGCCAACCGGCCTCGTCGGGGCCGTACCAGACCAGCAGCTCCTCGGCCGGCAGCTTCACGGACGCGAGCTTCTCGAGGTCGTAGCCGCGCACGGCCCTGAACTCGAAGGGCTCGTGCCGGCTGCGGCGCACGAGCAGTGAGCCGCTGTCGCTGCCGGGGACCAGCCTGATCGCCGCGTCGAGGACCCGGTCGTAGAGCTCCTGCGTGGCCACGTCCTCCGAGGCCTCGTGGAGCCTGAGCAGCTCCTCGAGCGCGGCGGCGTAGCGGTGGCCGTCGAGGTGGGGCCGTACCACGCGGCTCGCCTGCAGGAGCGTGGAGCGGTGGGCGCCGAGGTAGGGGAGCCCCGCCGGGAAGCGCAGCAGGAGCGCGTAACGCATGGGCTTCACCTCCCCGACGGGCAGCGCCAGCAGGCCGTCGGGGTAGGCCCTCACGCCTTCCCGGCGCAGAGCGTCCCTCAGCACCTCCTCGCGCCGCCCGGTCCCCTCCTCGTCCCAGCGGCCCTCGGCGGCCAGGACGCGGAGGCGGGCGTCGTCGTCGACGACGAGCATGACAGCCTCGGCGCCGAGGTGCTCGTGCAGGGTGCGCGCGACCCGCGCGGCCGCGTCCTCGAGGTCCTCGCTGGCGGCCAGGGTCGTGGACAGCGCGGCCTGCAGGCGCGTCTCGAGGCGCTCGGAGAGCTCGGTCACGTGCTCGTCGAGGCTGGCGCTGAGGTGCGCGAGCAGCCGCCGCTCCTCGGCCGTGAACGGCGTCTCGCGCTCGATCTCGAGCGAGGCGATCACGTCCCCGCGCTCGCGCAGGTCGAGGCGCACGACCGCGGAGCCGGACGCGGGGGTCGCCGATCCCCCTGCCCCCGTCGAGCTCTCGGCGCCCGCCCAGCGCACCCGCGCCCTGGCGCCCAGCTCGGTCGCCAGCGCGAGAGCGGCCGCCGGCACCAGGTCCTCGACGCGCGAGAACTCCCGCAGGCGCAGGGGCAGCGTGAGCAGACGCTCGGCCAGCGTCACCGGGCCGGTGGCGTCGGCTGTGTGGCGCTGGGTCGGCTCGGGCATGACGGTCTCGAGGAGCGGGCGCGGCTGAACCCCCGCGCGGCGGGCGCCGCGCGCCAGCGGTCCTGACCTCCCGCCGAAGCTAGCACCGGCTCCCGTGAGACTTGTCCGACGGGGGCCGGGGCCGCTCGTCTGCGACGGGGCGGAGGGGCGTCCGCGGCCCTACGCTCCGAGGGATGCCCGGCGGCGAGGCGGCCGGTGCGGTGCTCGTGACGCCGCGAGCACCCGCGGGCGGCGCGCCGTGCTGGACTGTGGGCATGCCTGACGGCCAGCCGACCGTGGTGCGCAACCCCGCGGAGAGCCGCTTCGAGGTCGTGCAGGACGGTCACGTGGCCGTCCTCGAGTACGTGCGCGTGCGGCGCTCCTTCCTGCTGGTGCACACCGGCGTGCCCCCTGAGCTGGAGGGCCGCGGCATCGGCGGCGCCCTGGCGAGGGCCGCCCTCGACCACGTGCGCCGCGCCGACCTCATCGCGGTGCCGCTGTGCCCGTTCGTGCGGTCCTACATCAGGCGGCACCCCGAGTACCTCGAGCTCGTCGGCTTCGGCGAGCGGGGCGACCGCATGTGCTGAGCGCGCGGCGCCGACAGGCGTAAGAGCCAGTTCGGGCGCCGACCGCTTGGCGACGGCTGCGCCGCGCTGACCGCATCACGATGACGTCACGGTCGCCTCCCTAGCCTCCGGGCGCGTTGGCCGGAGGCCGACGCCAAGGAGGTAGCCATGAGAAGGCTCCATTGCGCCGTGCTCCTCGTTGTCGTCGTCTCCTGCCTGTCCCGGGCGGCGGCCCAGGTCAACATCGCGTTCGAGAAGGCGGCCGTCAGCGACGGCGTCTGGATGGGGACCGTGTCCGGCGACGTCACGGGCCGCCTCGTCACGCTGATGGTCGCGGCCGACCAGTCGCGGCCGGTGTGGGAGGTCGACTTCTACTGGATCGTCCTGGCCGACGACCCGGGCCGGTCGTTCGTCGCCCGGCTGACGGGGACGCTCGACAGCGGGTCCGGCGAGGTCGCGATGAGCGGCGTCGTCAACGAGGGCTACCTGGCGGGAGCGCGCGTGGACGAGTCCGGCCACCTCGTCGACGCCACGACCTCGCGCTTCGAGGGGACGATCCGCCTCGCGGCCGCGCCCGCCGACAACGCGAGCTCGTGCGGCGAGGGCGGCTCGATGGACGGCTACCCGTGGGACGACGCGTCTTCCTGCTCGTCTCCGCCGGCGACGGCCCGGGCGGCCGCGGGGACGACCCAGCCCGCGGGCGACGCCTGCGGCGAGGGCGGCTCGATGGACGGCTACCCCTGGGACGACGCCTCGCGCTGCTCGCCGCGGAGGCCCTAGGCGCCCCGTGCGGGTCCGGACGGCCATGGCCTCGGCGAGCGTGAGCGCCGGCGGACCTAGCCGCCCGGCTCGGGACCGTCTGACGCGGCGGCGTGCTCGGGGCCGGGCACGCCGCCGCGCCCCAGCAGGCGGGCGACGGCGTCGCCCAGGCTGGGCAGCGGACCGGTCCAGGGCGCGCGGGCGGCCAGCAGCTGCCGCGCCAGGGCGCGGTGCTCGGGCCGGGAGGCGGGGTGGGCGGCGACCAGCGCGAGCAGTACGCTGCCGCCCGCCGGCGCGCCCAGCCTCGCCAGCTCGAGGACGGCGGCCAGGACGAGCGGCAGCTCAGCGAGCTCCCACGCCTGCGCCAGTGCCTCCTCCAGGAGCTCCTTGGCGGCCGCCCCGGCGGCGTACGCCCCACGAGCGCCCGCCCCGCCGCCGGATGCCTCCGCACCACCTCCCGCCCCATCGTCGCCACCCGCCGTACCGGCGTCCGCCCCTCCGCCCTCCGCGACCGCCGCTGCCGCCTGGCCCAGTACCAGCCGAGCTTCTACCTGGAGGGCCCGCTGGCCCAGCTCGGTCGCCACGCCGAGGGCCCGCGCGGCGTGGCGCTCGGCGTCCGCCGTTTCGCCCCTGGCGCGGGCGACGGCGGAGAGCTGCAGCTCCAGGTAGGGGACGCGCTGCCTGAAGCGCGCGCGGTCGGCGAGCTCGAGGCCCTGCTCGAAGCGCCGGGCCGCGCCCTCCAGGTCGCCGCGGGCGAGGCTCAGCCGCCCCAGGTAGTCGAGGTCGTTGACGATCCCGGCGGCGTTGCCCAGCGCCCGGTTGTGCTCCAGCGACTGCTCGAAGTGCCGTTCGGCCTCGTCGTGCCTGCCGGCCTTCAGCTCGGCGAGGCCGAGGTTGCCGCTGAGCAGCGAGATACTCCAGGCGTCGCCCGTGTCCTCCGCGATCGCGAGGCCGCGGGACAGCCACCGCAGCGCGTCCTCGTCGTCGCCCCGGCGGGCGGCCACGGTGCCGAGGACCTGCCAGCAGAGCAGCTCCGTGCGCGGGTCGCCCCCCTCCGCCACGGCGAGCGCCTGCTGGGCCGCCGCCACGGCCTCGTCGAAGCGGCCGAGGGCGGACCGGAACCAGCCGAGGTGCACGAGGACGTAGCCGAGCAGCGCCCGCCGCTCCGCGCCGCCGCCTGCGAGCAGGCCGAGCGCCCTCGCGAACAGGGACTCGCCCTCGTGGAAGCGCCCCTGGATGCCGTGGAAGAACACGAGCGGCTCGCCGGCCGTGCGACACGCGGCGTCCCAGCCGCGCGCGACGCCGCGCAGCCACGCCGCGATCAGGTCGGGGTAGTCGGGTGTCAGCTCCTCGAGCATCAGCGCCTGCTGCGGGCCGTGGAGGCGCTCGACCCAGCTCGCCAGCAGCCGCAGGTGGTGGTGAGCGTGGGCGTCCCGCAGCGCCTCGGCCTCGTCCGGGTCCTCCCGCAGCAGGCCGCGCGCCAGCTCCCTGAGCAGGGGGTGCATGACGTAGCGTCCTGGGCCGCTCTGCCGCAGCAGGGACTTCTCGACGAGCGCGCCGAGGAGGGGGCGCGAGGCCCCGGCGACGGCCTCGGCGGCCAGCTCGCCGAACTCGCCGGCGAAAGCGGCGAGGCGGCGGTACGCCTCCCGCTCGCTCGCGGTCAGTAGGCGCCAGGAGTGCTCGAAGGCGGCCCGCAAGCTGCGGTGGCGGCTGGGGAGGTCGCGGGCGTCGCTCTCCAGCGACAGGACGTCGTCCTCGAGGGCGGCCAGCACCTCGCCGAGGCTCAGCGTCCTGAGGGAGCCGGCGGCGAGCTCGACGGCCAGGGGCAGGCCGCCCAGCAGCCGGCACAGGGCCACGGACGAGTCGAGGTCCGCGCCGCGCAGCTCGAAGGTCGGCGCCACCTGCCTCGCCCTGTCGGCGAGCAGGCGCACGGCGCCGTAGGTGAGCGCCTCGTCGGCGTCGGCCACGTCGGCGGCGGGCACGGGCAGCCCGTCGAGGGGCAGGAGCCACTCGCCCTGCAGGCGCAGCCGCTCGCGCGACGTCACCAGGCACCGCAGCCGGGGGCACCCCGCGAGGAGCTCGGCCACGACGAGGGCGCCGCTGACGAGGTGGTCGAAGTCGTCGAGTAGCAGGAGCAGATGCCTCCGCTCGAGCGCCGCCACGACCTGGTCGAGGGGAGCCTGCCCGCCGCGCAGGCGCACGCCGGCGGCGCGGGCCACGGCGAGCGGGACCTCGTCTGGCGAGGACACCTCCGCCAGCGGCACGAGGACGACGCCCTCGAAGCGCTCCGCGAGGCGCTCGGCGGACCGCAGCGCCAGGCGGGTCTTGCCCACGCCCCCCGGACCGAGCACCGTGAGCAGCCGACACTCGTCGCCGGTGAGCCGCTCCTCGACGACCCGGAGCTCCGCCTCGCGCCCGACGAACGAGGTCAGGGGCTCGCGCGGACCCGCCCGGCGCGGCGGACCCTCCGTCGCGGGCCACCGCTCGGCCGACGGCTCCTCCGGCGGGCCCTCGCGCAGGACCGCCGCGGTGGCGGCCGCGGGCTCGAGGCCCACCTCCTCGGCCAGGCGGGCGGCGAAGCGCCGGTAGAGGCGGCGGGCCTCGTCCGGGTCGCCGAACCTCACGTGGAGGCGCATGCTGGACCTGACGACGGCCTCGTCGAGCGGGTCCTGGGCCAGGAGGCGCTCGTAGGTCGCCTCCGCCTCCTCGGGTCGTCCGGCGGCCACGGCGGCCTCGGCGTGGCGCAGGGCGGCGCGGCGGTACGACTCGCGGAGCTGGGAGCGCTCGAGCTCCAGCCAGCTCGAGAACTCGCTGGCGTCGTCGACCTCGAGGCCCTCGGCCAGGTCGCCGGCGTAGGCGTAGGCGGCGTCCCGCCAGTCCTCGGCGGCCAGAGCGCGCCTGAACGCGCCGACGTCGCTCTCGACGCGCCAGCGCAGGCGCGTCTCGTCGCCCTCGAGCGCGTCGCCCAGCGGCAGCGTGCGGGCGCGGGCCAGGAGCTGGCGCAGGTTGATGCGGGCCTGCGCCGTCGGAACGTCGGGCCAGAACAGGTAGGAGAGCCTCTCGCGCGAGACCCAGCTCTCGGCGCACGCCAGGTACGTCAGGAGCCCGAGGCGCTTGTCGAGGGGCAGGTCACGCCACTCGCCGGCGTGCCATACCCGGGGCGCCCCGAGCAGACGCGCCCCCCGTGGCATGGCCGAGTGTAGGGCCCGTCCGGCCCTGTCGGTAGCCCCTAGCCGGCTCCCAGCGACCAGGCCAGCGCGCGGCGGGCCGCGTCGGCCGGGGCGCCGTCGGCGACCGCGCGCAGCGCCGCGCGCCAGGCGCCGAGGAGCACCCTGCCGGCGGGCCGGGGAGCGTGCGGCGCGGCCAGCGCCGCGAGGGTCTCGGCGAGCAGCTCCGGCTCGCCGCCGGCGGGGTCGCCGAGGATGCGGGCCGCGCGGAAGCCCACGGCGGCGTCGAACCCCACGAGCAGGGCCGCCGCCACGCCCTCGCGACCGCCCACGGCCGCGTGCGCCCCCTCCATGCGGTCGCGCACGCGGCGCTCCATCTCGAGCCGCACGAAGTCGAACAGCCCCTGCTTGGAGCCGAAGTGGTGGTAGAGGGCGCCCGTCGTGGCCTCGGCGAGGCGAGCGATCTCGACGACGCTCGCGCCCGCGAAGCCGAGAGCCTCGAACCGCTCGAGGGCGGCGGCGACGAGCCTGGCCTTGGCGCTGCCGGGCACCGGCACCCACTCGCGCACGCGGCCAGCATAACCCGTTGACGCTCTAACGTAATCGGTTTATGTTGCTGCCCGGAGACCACGCTCGGGAGGCGGAGATGAAGCTCGCGTTCGTCTACATGCCGGTGAAGGACGTCCAGGCGGCCCTGGCGCTCTACCGCGACCACCTGGGCCTCGCGGAGGCCTGGCGGGAGGGCGAGCTGACCGTGGCCCTCCAGCTCCCGGGCACGGACGTGCAGCTGATGGTCGACCAGGAGGTCCAGGACGACCCGCCTGGTGCCGGACCGTTCTTCGTCGTGGACAGCGTCGACGACTTCTACGCGGCGAACAGGGCGTCCTTGGACTTCGTCGTCGCGCCCAAGGACATCCCGCCCGGGCGCTACGCCGCCTTCCTCGACCCGAGCGGCAACGTCGTCCGCGTCATGGACACGACGAAGGACCTCTAGGCGGCGCGGCAGCTTGCGGACCCGCCGGGCCGGGCCCCGGCCCGGCGGGTGTGAGCGGTCACCTGTAGCGGACGATGTCCACGGCGCCGACGCCGCTGTCGATGCTCAGGTCGACGCGCTCGCTCGCGGACGCGTAGCCCGCCGAGACGTACACGTCGCCGTCGCGCGTGAAGTCGGGCGGCGCGGAGATGGCCCCGACGCCGCGGGACACCGCGATGCGCGCCTCGACGCCCTCGGGGATGCGGATCGTCGCCGCGCCGACCCCCGTGTCGATGTCGGCCGTGTACGAGCCGCGCGGCAGCGTTACCGTCGCAGCGCCGACGCCGGTGCTCACCTCCAGACGCTCGAGCCGCAGGCTCGAGAGGTCGAGGGTCGCCTCGCCCACGCCGGTGTCGACGTCGAGGGACAGGGGTACGGCGCCCGTGAGCGTCAGCTCCCAGGTCCCGCCGCGCCCGAACGGCACCGACCTGAAGCGCCCCTCGGAGTCGAGCGAGAAGCGGGCGACGCCGCCCACGACCTCGAACGAGCGCTCGATGCGCTCGCCCGGCAGCGGCGCCACGCTGCCCTCGACGAGCAGGTCGGCGCCGGCGTCACCGTCGACGACCAGGCGCGTCACGCCGGTGGAGATGCTGACCTCGGCGCTGCTGGCGCCCTCGAGGCCCTGCGCGACCGGCTCGGGGCTGGGCGCCCCGCCGGCCAGGATGGGGCCGGTGACGGTCAGGTAGATCGCCGCGCCGGCCACCAGCGTGCCGACCGCGACGAGCAGGCGGTGCTGCCCGCGCAGCAGGACGTCGACGCCGACGGCGATGAGGACGAGCGGCCAGAGGTACCAGAGGCCCCAGAGGGCGTCCCAGCTCACCCAGCCGATGTTCGCGGCGAACAGGAACGCGCCGGCCGCGATGAGGACGAGCGGCCAGACGGCCACCGGTCGGGGCGCGGGACGGCCGGCCATGCCGTTGCTGGTGGTCATGTCAAGCACCTCCCTGCGGCAGGGTCGGGCCCTTGGGCGCCGAGCCGCGGCGCGAGAGCAGGTAGAGGCCGACCAGCATCAGGGCGATGGGGACGACGACGCCGGAGACCGCGCCGGTGAGCAGGACGATCGCGAGCACGGCCAGGGCGACGACGGCGGGGTAGACGGCCCAGCGCTGCCCGCCCTGGGACGCCGGCAGGAGGTAGAGCAGGCCGAACGTGGCGGCGATGCCGAGGAAGAAGAGCCAGGCGGTGTCGAGGCGCGGCGCGCGCACGTCGAGCCAGGCGACGAGCGCCAGCGTGATGAGGACGCCGGCCGGGATGATCGCCCACCAGCGCTCGTGGCCGGTGAGGTAGACGAGGGCGAAGCCGATCCCGAGGATGCCGAGGAAGTAGGCGCCCCCCGCCTCGCCAGCCACGATCGTGACGCCGATGGCGCCGAGGGCGGCGCCGGGTATCAGCGCCCACCAGTCCCGCCTGTCCCTCGTGTACCGGTAGACGAAGGCCGCGCCGCCGGCGAGGAAGAGCAGCGCCCAGAGCCAGTCGCTGAACCAGCTCATCCAGCCGAGCTGCAGCGCCAGTAGGACCAGCCCGCCGACTATCAGCAGGTAGGCCCAGCGGTCGGGGGTACCTCCTAGAGCCCTCATCGCTTCCCTCCTCGGCGGCGGTCGGGCGCCGCCCCGCCCGGCTCTGAGCCGGGCCGGCCACGGGTGTCTCCAGCTGGACTCGAGCTGCTGTGGTCTGCCACCACATCACCTCCCCACGCGAGTGGTCACTGTCGGGAGGTCGGGGCGGGAACGTCCGTCGGCCGGGATCCCGGTCGCCGGGGTCGCGAGGTGACCCTCCAGCGATGGCGCACCCGAAGTGGCGCGAGGTCCGCGGACCTCTGGGTCCACGATAGAGCGGCGGAGCGTCGTCCGCGAGGAGGTTCGTCCCCCCGCGCCTGGGCCCGCTGGGCATGCGGTGGCGGGCGTGCGGCTACGTCGGCACCCACGCCGGGCCCCGGGTCCGCCGTGCGCGGGCTCGTGCGACCGGCCGGCGCGTGGCCGAGGCTCAGACGCCGACGAGCATGGCGGTCAGGTACATGACGGCGAGCCCCGCGGCGAAGCCGGCCAGCGTGGTGCCCGAGAGCCAGCCGCCGCTGTGCCTCCGCGCCTGGCTCGCCAGGTGCGCCCCCACCTCGACGATCACCTGGAGGATCGCCCCGGCGCCGAGGCCCAGGAAGAGCGCCGCCCACTGCGGGGCGAAGGCGAAGGCGCCGAACCAGGTGCCCAGCACGGCCGGCAGGCCGGCGATGGCGGCGAGGCCAGCGAAGCGCGCCAGCGTGGGCCGGTGACGCGACATGACGCCGGCGATGCCGATGCCCTCGGTGACGTTGTGGAGCGTGAACCCGACGACGAGGAACGAGCCCAGCGCCACGGCACCGGAGGCCAGCGCGGCGCCTATCGCCAGCCCCTCGCCGAGGTTGTGCAGGCCGATGCCCAGGGCGAGGAAGCCGGCGAGGGCGAGCCCCTCCGGCCGGCCGCGTCGCCGGCCCACGGCGAGCAGCGCGAGGAACGCCAGCGCGGCCGAGAGCCACACCAGCAGGCCGCCCTGGAACGCGCCCGCGGCGCCGGCGGCGAGCTCGAGCCCCTCCTGCAGCGTGTCGACGAGCAGGAAGGCGAGGAGGCCGATCGTGAGGGCCAGCAGGAAGCGCATACCCCCCTCGCCCAGCGACCTGAGCGCGGGGTAGAAGAGGAGGCCCAGGCATACCGGCACGATGCCCACGTACACGCCCAGCAGCGCGTAGGCGAGGAGCCTGCCGAGGGTGAAGGACGGCGTGGGGACCGCGACGGCGATCTCGTGCGTGAAGGCCAGGCCCGTCGACGTGAGGAGCGTCACCACGTGCGTCTCGCCCTCGACCCAGGGGTAGGGCAAGCTGACCTCGGCGACCTCGAGGCGGCCCAGCGGCCCCGGCGGGTCCTGCGCGAACGTCCAGTAGGCGCCGTCCACCTGCACCTGGGCGATGCGCACGGGCTCGCTGCCGTCGGCCCTCACCCGCAGGTGGATGCCGTCGGCGTCGAGCGACGTGCGCTCCACGGTGAGCTCCTCGACCGGCGGCGCGGCCACGCCCAGCGGGGCCAGCGGGTCGGTGGCCAGGAACAGCCACACCAGCACGCCGAGGAGCGCCAGGGGGACGAGGGCCAGCAGCGGGCCGGCGTACGCCCGGCGGGCGGGGATCGCCTCGACGTTCACGCGACGACCTCGAACGCGCTCATCCAGCCGAGCTCAGCGAACTCGGACTGGTGGGCGTGGAACATGTACAGGCCCGGCTCGTGGTCGGCGAAAGAGAACTCGAGGATCCCGCGCTGCGCCTGGCACTGCATGACGTTGTCGACGGTGCGCACCGTGGGCGTGAGCGTGGTGCCGTGGTCGTAGTAGTCGAAGAAGTTGCCGTGCAGGTGGAACGAGTTCACGGGGTCGAACTCGACGATGTTCACCAGG
Organism: Trueperaceae bacterium; assembly: GCA_036381035.1. Lineage (NCBI taxonomy): Bacteria > Thermotogati > Deinococcota > Deinococci > Trueperales > Trueperaceae > Trueperaceae bacterium. The sequence continues at coordinate 10,747 of DASVDQ010000077.1, forward strand.
TAGACGCGCACCGGCCTGTCGCGCTCGACGCGGATGGGCCGCTTCATGTAGGCGTGGGCGACCGTGTTGACGGCGTAGACCTCGTTCTCGTCGTCGAAGTTGGTGTCGAACGCGTTCATGACCATCACGAACTCCTGCCACCGCGCGTTCTCCGGCGTGCCCAGCAGCCGGGAGCGGGCCGCCTCGGCCTGCTCGGGGTGGCGCTCGGGGTCAGGGTCGACGATGAACGCGCCGTAGAGCCCCTTGTGGATGTGGCGCTTCAGCGGCACGGCGTGGCAGTGGTAGAGGTGGCAGCCGAAGGGCAGCGCGTCGAACTCGTAGGTGAACGACTCGCCCGGCGCGATCATGCCCCTGCCGATGCCGGCCACGCCGTCCATGGCCGCCGAGTGGATGCCGTGGAAGTGCACGGTGTGCGGGTGGCTGCCGCCGTTCGTGAAGTGGATGCGCAGGCGGTCGCCCTCCTTGGCCCGCAGCGTCGGACCTGGCACGCGGCCGTTGTACGTCCAGGCGGGGAAGAAGAGCCCCGGCGCGATCTCGATCTCCTTGTCGATGGCCACGAGCGAGTACTCGCGGAGCGTCCTGCCGTCGGCGGTCGTGGAGACCGTGCCGGTGTCCCAGTCGGTGAGCAGCTCGTGCGGGTCGAAGCCGTTGCGGGCGTTGTCGACCTCGCCGACCGTCGTCATGAGGCCGTGCTCGCCGTGGGAGTGGCCGGGGACGGCGGCGGCCCCGCCCGCCGCGGCGGTCGTGGGGGGCCGGTACGCCGGCCTGAACGACGGGAGGAACGCCGGGTCCTCGCGCGCGGCCACGAAGGGTCTCAGTAGCTGGGACAGCACGAGGCTGCCGCCGCCCAGCAGCCCCGACCGCAGGATCGCGCGGCGGCGTTCGTCGGTTCGTCTCATCGCACCCTGCCTCGCAGGCACCCCTGGTGGTGACCCCGGTTTAGGCCGGGCTGACCAAGATGTTAGGGCTGCCTAACTAAGCTTAGGGAGCGCTGTCGGGTTTGTCAACGGCACCGGTCAGGTCGTAGCTGAGCGCTCCCGACGGGCACATCTCGATCTGGGACGCTATCCTCTCGGGCGTGTCCAGGTCCGCGCGTACCCAAGGGCGGCGGTGCACGTCGAAGACGAGCGGCAGGCCGCGGAGGCATACCCCCGTGTGCCAGCACCTGCGGGCGTTGAAGTACACGGTGATGCCGTCGGCCCGGTAGGCGCGGCCCCGCTCGCCCCTGTCCAGCGGGTCGTCGGGTGTGGGGTCGCGGTCGTCGTGCTCCGCGCCGGGCCCGTCGCTGCCCCGGCCGTCATGGCGGTCATCGTCAGGCTGCGCCATCGCCTACCTCCTCGCCTGCTCGACTCTGTGGCGGGAGGGTACGCCGCGGGCCGGTGAGACGCCAGGACCGTGCTCCGCGCGACGACCGCGACTGCGCAAGGTCCGGGCCCACCGGCACGCGAGCCGGCGCCGGCTGGGCCGAGCGGGGGCCGCGTCGCCGCGGGGCCGGGGGCTGCATAATGACGAGTGTCCGCGACATGGACCCTGCAGCTCATGGGCAGGGCCCAGCTCCGCGCGCCCGGCGGCGAGGTCCTGGAGCTCGACCGCAAGGCGGCGGGGCTCCTCGGCTACGTGGCCCTCGAGGGCCCGACGCCGCGCTCCACCGTCGCCGGGCTCCTCTGGCCGGACAGCGGGGAGGAGCAGGCCCGCACCAACCTGCGCAAGCTGCTCCTGGCGCTGCGCAGGGTCGGCCCGGTCGTCCAGGGTGACGCGCACCTGGCGCTCGCCGAGGGCGTGCGGGTCGACGTGAACGAGCTGCTCGCCGCGGGGCGGGCGGCGGCGGCGACGGGGCCGGGCGACGTCGCGATGGGCCAGGGTGACGTGGCGCCGGGACTGGGCGCGTCCGCGCCGGGGCGGGGCATCGTGCCGCTGCTCGCCGGGCTCGTCTACGACGACTGCCCGGACTTCGCCGACTGGCTGTCGGTGTGGCGGGAGCGCCTGTGGGAGCGCCAGCTCCGCGACCTCGAGGCCGAGGCGCAGAGGCTGGAGGAGGAGGGCGAGCTGGGGGCGGCGCTCCAGGCGGCGGTCAGCCTCGTGTTCCTCGAGCCGCTCTCGGAGGCGGGGCATCGCCGCGTGATGCGCCTGCACTACCTGCTGGGCGACCGCGCGGCCGCGCTCGCCGCCTACCACCGCTGCCAGGACGTGCTCCAGCGCGAGCTGGGGGTCGCGCCGCTGCCCGAGACCGCGGCGCTGGCCAGGGAGATCGAGCGGGAGGCCGTCTACGTGCCCCCGCGGTCCAAGAGGCCGATCCCCCTCAGGGTCGTCAGACCGCCGCTGGTGGGTCGCGACGAGGCGTGGGCGCGCCTCGAGGCCGCCTGGGAGGCCGGCCGCGCCGTCTACCTGAGCGGCGACGCCGGGGTCGGCAAGTCCCGCCTGCTGCACGACTTCGCCGCCGGCAAGGGCCGGTTCCTGGCCACCGCGGCGCGGCCGGGCGAGAGGGCGATCCCCTACGCCACCGGCGTGCGGCTCCTCCGCGGGCTGCTCGAGGGCGAGAGCGTGGAGGAGCTGGAGCCCTGGGCGCGTCTCGAGCTGAGCCGCGTCCTGCCCGGTCTCGCCGAGGCGCGACCGGCGCCGACGCCGCCCGAGGAGGAGCACCGCTTCTACGAGGCGTGGGCGCTGGTCTTCGAGCGCTGGTCGCGTCGCGCGGACGCCCTCGTCAACGACGACCTGCACAACTGGGACGAGGCCGGCCTGCGCGTGGCGACCTACCTGGCCTCTCGTGGAGGCGCGTCGCCCTCGCGCTCCCTGAACGCCTTCCGCCCCGCGGAGCTGCCGCCCTCGCACAGGCGCCTGGTCGACGAGCAGGTGCGCGCCGGCCTGGCGGAGGTGATCGAGGTGGCCCCCCTCCCCCCCGAGGCCGTGGCCGAGCTGTCGGTGCGGCTGGAGCTGCCCGACGCCCCCGCTCTCGCGCCCCAGCTCCACGCCCTCACCGGCGGCAACCCGCTCTACCTCGTCGAGGCGCTCAAGAGCCTCTACGAGACCGACTCGTTCGGGGCCGACGACCTCCCCGAACGCCTGGGGAGCGTGCTGGTGCGTCGCCTGGAGCAGCTGTCGTCGGGGGCGCATCAGCTCGCCATGGCGGTCGCCGTGGCCGGCGAGCTCGACCTGGAGCTGGCGGCAGCGATGCTGGAGGTCGGCCCGCTCGAGCTGGCCGGGCCGGTGCGGGAGCTCGAGGAGGCCCACCTGCTGCGCGACGGGAGCCTCTCGCACGACCTCGTGGGCGAGGTGCTGCGTCAGGGGATGCCGGCGGCCGTCGGGCGCCTGCTCCACCAGCGCGCCGCCGCGCTGCTCGAGGCCCGCGGCGAGGCCCTGCGGGCGGCTGAGCACTGGCTGGAGGCGGGCGACGCGGCCCGCGCCGTCCAGCAGTGGCGGTCGGCGGCCCGCGACATGCGCGAGCGCGGCCTGCCCCACGAGGCCGTGTCGGTCCTCGAGCGCGCCCTCGAGCTGGCCCGGGGCCGGAGGGAGGCCCCGGAGCTGAACCTGGAGCTGGCCGAGATGTACTTCGAGGTCGGGCGCTACGCGGACGCCGAGGACCGCCTCGAGGCGCTCCCCTCCGGGGCGGATGGCCCCAGGCTGCGCGCCGTGGCCCTGAAGGTCAGGGCGAGCCTGCTGCGCGCGCTCGGCAAGGTCGAGGAGGCCAAGGCGGCCATAGCGGAGGGCAGCCGGCTGGCCGCCCACCTGGACGACGAGGGGCTGCGGGTCGACTTCCTCGGCCAGCGGGTCGAGGTGGCCGCGCTCGAGGGCAGCTACGAGGAGGCCCTGGCCCTGCTCGAGGAGGAGCTCGCCCGGCTGCGGTCGGCCGGGCCGAGCGCGCGGCTGGCGATGGTGCTCAGCGACGTCGGTGTCCTGTACCGGCTGCTCGGAGACCTCGAGGCGAGCGCCCTCTACCAGCAGGAGTCCCGGGCCCTGGCCCACGAGCTAGGGGCCACCCAGCAGGAGTACCAGGCGACGACGAACCTCGCCAGCGTCGACTTCAGCCTGGGACGGTACGAGGAGGCGCTCGACCTCACGCTGGCCGCGCTCGACCTGGGCACCTTCCACGGACGAGACACGGTGCGCGGCAACCTGGCCTCCCTCTACCTGCTCCTGGGGCGCTACGAGGAGGCGATCGCCGAGTCTGAGGCGCTGGCCGGTGACGCGGCGATCCGCCAGGAGCGCATCCTCGCCTGGGCGCGGCTCGCCGAGCTCTACACGCTCACGGGGAGGAAGGGCGAGGTGGCACCCGCCCTCGAGCGCGCGCTCGAGCTGTGCCGGAAGGACGCCTCGGTCGTCCCGCGCGTGCGCGTGATCATCAACTGCCTGAAGTTCGGCACGGCAGAACAGAGGGCGCGCGCCCGAGCCATGCTCGCTGAGCTCGACCCGCACGCCGTCCCGGCGGGGATGCGCGAGGAGCTCGCCTCACTGCCGGCCGACTAGAACCGCCCACGGGACGAGGGACACCCACAGCCGCCAAGCAGGGAACGCTCGCGGAACGCCTCCTCTCCTAGCTTGCGCCGGGAGCGGAAGTGGACGAGCGGCCCATCCTACTGGTCTTGCGCCTCTGGTTCCGCCCGGAAGGGTTCCGGGCCGAGGTCGAGCCGCTCCTGGGTGGCGAGCGCCACGTCCTCAGGGGCCGCGAGGAGCTGCTGCGCTACCTCGAGTCCCTCGAGCGGCGCGCGGCGGGAAAGGACGGGGGAGAGTGAGGACCTCGAACCGGAACGGCGTAGGTAGGGCGCGGGCGATGGCGCGGGGCGCCGCGCTCGCGGGGGCGTGGACGCTGCTGGCCCTGGCGAGCGTGAGCTGCGGGCCGGAGGCCCTGGCGAGGAACCTCTTCAGGCTCACGGTCTCGCCCGCCGAGGTGAGCCTCGCCGCGGGCGAGGGTGGCCAGGCCAGCGTGACGGTGACGATGGACCGCGGCGGCCTCGTCGACCAGGACATCGACCTGAGCGTCGAGGGCCTGCCCCCCGGCGCGACGGCCACGTTCGACCCCGACAACCCGCAGACGGGTGCCGAGAACACGACGCACTCGGCGCAGCTGGTGTTGAGCGTGCCCGCGACGGTCGCGGCCGGCGTGTACGAGCTGACCGTCAAGGGAGTGATCTTCGAGGAGCACCCCCACGACACGGTCACCTCGGACACGCAGACCGCGCCTTTGACCCTCACGGTGGTCGGCGCGGGGGGCGTCGCCCACACGCTGACGGTGAGCACCGACGGCGAGGGCATCGTCACCAGCGAGCCGGCCGGCATCGCCTGCTTCGGGCACGACGATTCGGAGAGCGACTGCAGCGAGGAGTACCCCGACGGCACGGTCGTCGGGCTGCGGGCCGAGCCGGCCCAGGGCTTCGTCTCCTGGTCCTGCGACGGCTCGCAGGACGGCAACGTCTGCGTCGTCGTCATGGACCAGGACCGGGGCGTGTTCGCGCAGTTCGTCTCCGTACCCGCCGACTCGACCCCGGCGGCCCCGTCAGAGGCGCTGGCCGCGCCGGCGAACGCGCTGCCGTCGGTCCGGCCGGGACGCCGGTGAGGCGGAGGGGCGCATGAGCAGCGCGGCGCCGCCGTCCGGCGGGGACGGCCACACGTACCGCGGACCGGGCGGGCTGATGGGCGGCGACGGCGAGTGCTTCTACTGCAACGACCCCGAGACGGGTGCCACCTACCTGCCTCCGGGGTGCTGAAGGGCGGATGGGATGAGCAGGCAGAGATGGACCGGCTCGCTGCGGGCGGCGATGGCGTTCGTCCTGGCGGTCTCCGTGACCCTCACCTCGTGCGGGGCCCCGGCCCCGCCACCGCCGCCGCCGGGAGGCGGCTCCGGCCCCCAGTTCGTCATCAGCAGCCCGAGCGACGGCGCGCTCGTGGCCGGGCCGACCTTCTTCGCGGTGCAGGCCCTGGACCCGAGCGCGGTGGCCAGCGTGTCCTTCACCGTCGACGGCACGCCCCTCGAGGCCGACGCGCCGGGCGAGGACGCCTTCAGGGTCTTCTTCGTCCCGGCCGAGCATCCCGCCGGCGACCTGGAGCTCGTGGCGACCGTGAGGGGCAAGGACGGCAGGACCTCGACCCGGACCGTGACCGTCACGAACGTGCCCGACCCCCAGAGCAGCGCGACCGTGGGGGCGCGCGGGGCCGTCCTCGGCACGACCGAGGAGAGCGGCGCCATGAGCACGCTGAGCATCCCGCCCGGCGTGGCGCAGGGCGCGAGCGTGAGCTTCGAGTCGCGGACGAAGGACGAGGTGAAGCAGGAGACGGGCGTGGACTACGACGCGCTGGGCATCACGTTCCTGGGGGCGCAGGAGGTCTCGTCGAGCCAGCCGCTCGACCGCGCCCTGATGGTCAGCTCCGGCGGCTTCGGTCCGATGGTGCAGCCCGGCCAGGCCGTGGTCAACTACGCGATCGCGCCCGACGGCGACGGTGACGGCATCGGCGAGCTGGTCGTCGTCAACACGGCGACCGTCGCGCCCAACGGCGACGTGATCTCCGACCCCGTGCCGCCGGTGCAGGTCGGCGGGGCTACGGTCATGGGCCCCGCGGGGACGCGGTCGATACGCAGGCTGCAGGCCGGGCTGAGCGCGCCGCCGGGCACGCGGATCGAGATCGAGGTATCCGGCTTCAACGCCGCCTCGGTCTTCGCCAACACCGCGACGTTCCGCTCGTCAGTCGACGGCACGGAGGTCGAGCTCCCTGGCCAGGTGACGCTGGCGCCGAACGGGTCGCAGCTCTTCGCGGTGAGGGTCCCGCCCTTGCCGGCAGGCCCGGCGACACTGACGCTGCGCAACGAGAGCACCGGCTCCGAGGTGGGGCCGATCGACGTCGTCGTGCAGGAGCCGGAGCCCTTGGACCGGCCCGCCGACGAGGTCATCGAAGGCTTCCTGTCCTCGGCCGACGCGGCGCTCGGCGACGCGGCCGACTCCGACGTCGAAGAGGTCTCCCGCGCCGCCAGGGACGCGCTGGACAGGCTCGACGCGGTGCGGGGGCTCCTCGACGAGCTGCGGAACGACCCCAGGCCCGAGGTCCGGGCCTACGTCGACGAGGTCTTCACCGACCTCGCGCTGTTCCTGCGCGGCTCGGCGGCGTCGGACCCGGCGCTCCGGCGGGCGTCGCTGATGCCCCAGCAGGTCTGTTACGACCCCGAGGCGGCCAAGTTCCTCAAGGACTTCTCGGCCGACCTGGGCGCCGCGGCCGCGCTGCTCGGCGCCGCGTCCCTGATCTTCAACCCGGCGTCACCGGCGTTGGGATTGGCTGCCGCGGTGGCCGGCGCCGCGGCCGCCGCCCTGTACCTCACCACCAGGGCCGTCGAGACGTTCGTCGACCCCTGCGACGAGCCTTGCCCCAGCTCCGCAGGCATCGGGCCCGCCCAGTCCTGCGAGCCTCCCCCGCCCCCGCCCTGCCCGCCCTCGGCGGGAGGCGGTGGCGGCGGCACGACGGGCATGGGCAGCGCGCCCCCGCCCGGCGGCAACGGCTGCGGCGACGCGCCCACGGGAGGCGGTGGGCCGGGGCTGAGGGGGGCGTTCCCCGCGCAGGTCGCCGGCCAGGTGCCGGGACGCGTGATCGTCAAGGTGTTCTCCGGCGCCTACAGCTCGCCCTTCACCGGTCGCACGGACGCGGCGGGCTACTTCTTCGTGCCGTTCATACCGGCAGGTCAGCCCTTCACCGCCGTCGCCACCGACACCGTCATGGGCGAGACCAGGACCTTCGAGGGCGTCGGACCGGGGACGGGCGAGTCCACGTACATGTTCTTCGACTTCACGGGCGAGGGGGGCGGCGCCGGACCCGACCTCCCGCGGCTCGAGTACGACGGCTACGTCGCGGGGACGCTCGACGGCGTGGAGCTCTACGCCTTCGACGGTGCCGCGGGAGACCGCCTGAACGTCGTCCTGCTCGGGGAGAGCCTCACGGGCCCCGCGCACGTGCGCGTCTACGACCCCTCGGGCGACCTGGTCAAGGGCTCGGTCGCATCGCAGACCGTCGCGGAGACCGACCTCTTCACCGCCCCCGCGGACGGCGTCTACGTCGTCGAGGTCAGCGGCCCGACCGGCGCGACGGGCGGCTTCCGTCTGGGCCTCCTCGCGCTGGGCGACCCCGTCCCACTGGAGCAGGAGAGCAACACGCCCGCCGTGCTCGAGCCCTACGACGGCAACCGCTTCTCCTTCGAGGCCGCGGCGGGGGACGTCGTCAACGTGGCCTTCCTGTCCGAGGAGCTCGGCGTCGGCGAGGCGGCCTACGTGAGCCTCTTCGACCCGGACGGCGAGCTCGTAGGCCGTGGCGGCGGCTCGACGTTCGGGCACACCGGCGTCCTCAGGCTCGAGAGCAGCGGCGTATACACGATCGAGGTCGACGGCACCGGCGCCTCGGAGGGCGCCTACACGCTGGGCCTGGCGGCGATCGCCGAGCCCACGCCGCTGACGCTGGCCTCGCCGTCGATCGCCGTCGCGGGCGAGATCGACGTCGTCGGCGACTACGACTACTACAGCTTCGGCGGCGACGAGGGCGACGCCGTCAACCTCGTCATGAGCCACGCCGCCGGCGACCTGACCACCTACGTGTGGCTGCGCCAGGACACCGGCGAGGACTTCTTCGACGGGGCGATCCGCCGGTCCGTGGGCACCTACCCGACCACGCGCACCGGCGAGTCCGGCGTGTTCCGGCTGCCCGCTACCGACACCTACTACCTCGAGGTCGACTCCACCTACCACCCCAGCTACGGCGTGGAGAGCTTCCTCGGTCCCTACGACCTCACAGTGTTCGCTCCCGAGGTCGTGACCGTGGACCTGGACAGCAACACGGCGGCCGAGATCGAGCCGTACGGCTTCGACGTCTTCGCCTTCGAGGCCGAGGAGGGCGACGTCGTGAACGCGGCCCTCCTGGCCGAGGACGGCTTCAGCGTCAGCGGGCCGGGGAGCGGCGTGGCGGACCTGACCGTCTACGACCCGAGCGGCGCCGTGGTGGTCTCCCGCGCCACCTTCGACTACGCCGACACGGGACCCACCAGGCTCGTCTTCAGGGATGGCGGCACCTACACGATCGTCGTGGACGGCCGGACGGACGCCGCGGGCGCCTACACCGTGGGCCTCAGCCTCATCGAGCCGCCCGCTCCCCTCGACCTCGGCACCCTGCCGCTGGACGTGCCGGGCGAGCTCACGGTCGTCGGCGAGCGCCGGTTCTACCGGTTCGACGGCACGCAGGGCGACGTCCGCAACTTCGTCCTCGACCACCCCAGCGGCTCGCTGAACGCCAGGCTCTACCTGCGCCAGGACGACGGCACCGCGTTCTTCAACGGGACGGTCTGGCGGCAGGCCTTCACCAGCAACACCACGCGGACGGCGCAGACAGGGGACTACAGCCTGCCCGAGACGGACGCCTACGTCCTCGAGGTGCTGCCTCTCTACGACGACTTCTTCGGGCTCGACAGCGTGCTGGGCGTCTACACGGTGACGGTCGAGGAGCCTTGACCTCCCGTGAGGAAGCGCCTGCTCTCGCTCCTCTTGGTCGGGCTGTGGGGGTGCTCGCCGCCCCCCGGCCCGACCCCCTCGGCCGACGGCGTGCCGAGCGTCTCGAGCCCCATCGCCATGTCCCCGGACGGGAGGACGGTCTGGGTCGTGAACCCCGACGCGGACACGGTGACGGCGCTCGACGCCGCCACCTTCGCGGCCGGCGAGCCCATCGGCGTGGGCCGCGAGCCGTGGTCGGTGGCCGTCGCCCCCTCCGGCACGATCGTGGTCATGAACCGCCGCGACGGCAGCCTCACCTTGCTCGCGGCGGGCGAGCGGACCGACGTCCCGGTCGGACCCGAGCCGGGCGGGCTGGCGCTGTCGCCCTCGGGCCGGCTCGCCTACGTGACGGTCTCGAGCGCCGACGAGGTCGCTGTCGTCGACCTCGCCTCCCGGCGGGTGGTGAGGCGCGTCCCCGTGGGACGCTATCCCTGGGCCGTCGGCGTGACGGACGACGGCGACGCCGACGACGGCGACGAGACCCTCGTCGTCACCCACCGTCTGGCGGCGCTCGCGCCCGGCGGACGGGAGGGGAGAGACGACGGCAAGCTGGCCCGGCTCTCCGTCATGACGGCGGACGGGAGACTGTTGAGCGAGCCCGTCATCGAGCCGCACGACTTCGGCTTCCCCAACGTGCTCGAGGGCCTCGCCCTCACCGACGACAGGGCCTACGTCGCCCACCTCCTCGACGGCCCCGAGCCGCCGGCCGTGTTCCACGGCACGGTCTCGGCGGGCCTCACGAGCGTGCCGCTGCCTCCGGGCGGGGGCGGCGCGAGCACCCTCCACCTCAACGACCCCGCCTTCTCGACCCCGGTCAACTTCCCCAGGTCCGTCGCGGTCACGGCGGACGGCCGCAGGGCCTACGTCGCGCTCGCCGGCAGCGACGTCGTGATGGGCATCGACATGATGGGCGGCGCCGCCCCGCGGCTCATCGGCTTCTGGGCCGTCGGGAGCAACCCGCGGGGCATAGTCCTCGACCCTTCCGGCTCCCGGGCCTTCGTGATGAACCACCTCTCGCGCGACGTGAGCGTGCTGGACCTTGCCGACACGGTGGGGCGGCCGGAGCTGGCGCGCGTCCGGGTGACGCCGGAGACCCTCGACCCCGAGACGATCCTCGGCGCGCGCCTGTTCAACAGCGCCGTCGACCCGCGGCTGTCGCGGGTCGGCTGGCTGTCGTGCGCCTCGTGCCACCCCGACGGCGGCAGCGACGGCACCACGTGGCAGATGGCCGACGGCCCGCGGCAGACGATGCCGCTGTGGCGCCTGGAGGGCAGCGCCCCGTTCCACGCCTCGGCCACCCGCGACGAGCTGCAGGACGTGGAGGGCGACATCGAGACGCTCATGGGCGGCGTGGGGCTCGCTCCCGGCGCCGCGAACCGCCTCCTGGGCAGCGCCAACGGCGGCGTCTCGGAGGAGCTCGACGCCCTGGCGGCCTTCGTGCTGCACGGCATCCGGGTGCCTCGCGCCGCCGCGCCGGACCCCGCGGAGGTCGCCGCCGGCCGCGTGGTCTTCGAGGAGAGCGGCTGCGCGGGCTGCCACGGCGGGCCCGCCTGGACGGTCAGCAGCCTGCCCGGCCCCGTGGGGACGCTCGCGCCGGACGGCTCCCTGGAGGTCGTCGGCGCGCTGCGCCGAGTGGGTACCTACGACCCCGCCGCCGACGTCCTGGGCGAGCACGGCTTCGACGTGCCCACGCTGCTCGGCCTGCACGCGAGCGCGCCGTACCTCCACGACGGCAGCGCGCGGGACGTCGCGGACGTGCTGGCGAACGCGGAGCACGCGGGCGCCCCGCTGAGCCCCGCGGACCGCGAGGCGCTGAGGGCCTTCCTGCTGAGCATCGACGAGGAGACGGAGCCGGTGCCGCTGCCGAGGGCGGGTCGGGCGGAGTAGGCCCTGGCGCGCCGGCGCCGGCCACGTCGGGGCGTCCGGCCGGAGGGGGAGACAGAGGGGCCCGACGCTAGCGAGCGGCCGGCGCGCACGTGTTCCAGCTCCAGGACTTCCGTCGTTGACCAAGTGGTACAGGACTGGTACCCTCGTGGCGCTTCGTCAAGCCGTCCGCTCCGGTACCGCCCGGGGCGGGCACTAGCAGCGGGAGGTGCTTCATGCGTGGTTTCAGACCGCTCGTAGCCTTGCTCGCCATGGCGTTCACCGCCGGAGCGATGGCGCAGACGACCCTGACCTTCTGGAGCTGGCGCACCGAGGACGTCGCGGCCTACGAGAAGTTCATCGAGGCGTTCAGGGCGGAGAACCCCGACATAGACGTCGAGTTCACCCCCTACCTGAACACCGAGTACAACACGATCCTCGCGACCGCCCTGCAGGGCGGCGGGGGCCCCGACATCGTCCACCTGCGCGCCTACGGCGGCATGGAGCCGCTGGCGCAGGCCGGCTACCTCGTGCGGCTCGACGACAAGGTCCCGGCCCTCGCCGACTTCGACCCCGGCATCCTGGCCGGCGCCACGAACCGCGCCGACGGCGGCGTGTACGGCGTGCCGTTCGCGCTGCAGACCGTCCAGGTGCTCTACAACGAGCGGATCTTCGAGGAGCTCGGCCTCGAGGAGCCTCAGACCTGGGACGAGTTCCTCGCCGTCGCCCAGGCCCTCAAGGACGCGGGCTACCAGGCGCTGGCGAACGGCGCCATGGAGCCGTGGACGGTCGAGACGCTGTTCGGCGGCGTCGGGCCCACGTTCTACGGCGGCGACGAGTTCTTCCAGGCCATCACAAGCGGCGAGACCGACTTCACCGACCCGCGCTTCTCGGCGGCGCTCGAGAAGATGGTCGAGCTGGAGCCCTACCTCGCCGACAACTACATGGGCGTCGCCTACACCGACATGCAGAGCATGTTCGCGTTCGAGCAGGCCGGCATGTTCATCGGTGGGTCGTACGAGCTCGGGACCCTCAGGCAGCTCAACCCCGACCTGCGGATCGGCGCGTTCCCCGTGCCGGGCGACGCCCCGGGCGACGGCCGGATCTCCTACTACGTCGACGGCTCGTATGGCATCAACGCCGCCAGCCCGCACCAGGAGGAGGCCCTCAGGTTCATCGAGTTCCTGGCCTCGCAGGAGTACGGCCAGATGTTCACCGACGAGCTGCAGCAGATCTCGGCCGTGCCGGCCGTGACGCCCAGCAGCGAGGACCTCTCCGAGCTCGTCGGGCTGATGAACGACGCCGGCACCCCGTACCTGATGCTCACGGCGTTCCGCTTCGGCCAGCCCAGCGGCTCCACGCTGCTGCAGAACGAGATGCAGGCCGTCCTGGCGGGCGACAAGTCCGTCGAGGAGGCCGTGACGAACATCCAGCGCGGCGTGGCCGAGTGGTTCGACTTCTAGCGGGCGGCTAGGCCCGTGCTCCGTGGCGCGCCCGGTCTCAGCGGCCGGGCGCTGCCATGATGGCCGAGAGGACACGGGGGTCGGCGGCGGCGGTCGGAGCCCCCTTGCGGCTGCGGGAGGCCGGATGAGCAGACCGAGACGTTGGTGGAACAGGAACGGGCACCTGCTCGTGTTCCTGGGGCCCGCGCTCCTCATCTACGGGGCGTTCATGGCCTACCCGCTCGTCTCCTCGCTTTCGTTCTCGGTGTTCGACTGGGACGGCCTCGTCCGCCGGGGGTTCGTCGGGCTGCAGAACTTCGTCACGGTCCTCACGCGCTGGCCGTACAGCGAGCGCTTCTTCCGGGCCCTCGGCCACAACGCGCTCTTCTTCGGCCTGACGTTCCTGATCCAGACGACACTGGGCCTGTTCGTGGCCGTCCTGCTGGCGCGCAAGCTGCGCGGCTTCTCGTTCTTCCAGGCCGCCTACTTCCTGCCGCACACGCTCTCGCTCGTGGTCGTTGGCTTCCTGTGGCGCATGCTGCTGAACCCGAACTGGGGCGCCCTGCCGCAGGCGCTGCGCCGCCTCGGCCTCGAGGGCTGGGTGCGCCCGTGGCTGGGGCAGAGCGACTCGGCGCTCACGACCGTCATCCTCGTGAACGCCTGGGCGTGGCTGGGCTTCCCGATCCTCGTGTACGTGGCCGCGCTCCAGGCGATCCCCAGGGAGTTCGAGGAGGCCGCCGTCGTCGACGGGGCCGGCGCGTGGCAGCTCTTCAGGCACGTCACGTTCCCGCTGCTGCTGCCGAGCCTGGCGATGGTCACGATCCTCACGTTCATCTGGGACTTCAACGCCTTCGAGCTCGTCTTCGTCATGCAGGGCGCGTCCGGCCCGCCCGCCTACTCGACGGACCTGCTGGCGACGTTCTTCTACCGCACGGCCTTCGGCGACCCGACCACGGGCGGGGAGCCGGGGCAGATCGGCATCGCCGCCGCGATCGGCGTGCTGATGCTCGTGATCATCGGCATCGCCTCCACTTTCGGGGTGCGCTTCATGACGCGCAGCCAGACGGAGTACTGATGCTCGGCGCGGGAGCGGGACAGAGCGCCTGGCGCCGGGCCGCCGTCTACGTCCTGCTGGCCCTCCTCGCCGCCGTCTTCCTCTACCCGATCGTGCTGATGGTCCTCACGGCCTTCAAGACGACCCCCGAGATCTTCAGGAGCCCTTTCGGCCTGCCCGAGGAGTGGACGACGCGCGGCTTCCGCACCGCCTGGGACCGCGCGCACTTCGGGCTCTACCTGCGCAACAGCCTCCTCATCACCGGGTCCTCGGCCGTCCTGCTCCTCCTCACGGCGGCGCCCGCCGCCTACGCGCTGGCGCGCTACACCTTCAGGCTGCGCGGGCCGCTGTTCCTCTTCTTCCTCGCCGGCATCATGATCCCCATCCGCCTCGGCATACTCCCTCTCTACATCCTGATGCGCGACCTGGGGCTCATCGACACGCCGTTCTCCCTGATCCTCACCTACACGGCCAGCGGCATGCCGATGTCGGTGTTCCTCCTCAGCGTGTTCTTCCGCAACCTGCCGCGCGAGCTCGAGGACGCCGCGCGCATCGACGGCGCCGGCGAGCAGGGCATCTTCTGGCGCATCATGCTGCCGCTCGTGCGGCCCGGCCTGGCGACGGTCGTGATCGTGAACGTGGTGCCGTGGTGGAACGACTTCTTCTTCCCGCTGCTCTTCCTCCCCAGCCCCACCTGGCGCACGATCCCGCTGGGCATGCAGATCTTCTTCGGCCAGCACCTCATCGACTGGAGCCTGGTCTTCTCCGGCATGCTCCTGGCGAGCCTCCCCCTGCTCGTCATCTACGTGCTGATGTCGCGGCAGTTCATCGCGGGCCTCACCGCCGGGGCCGTCAAGGGCTGAGGCGGACTGCGCTCCCGGGCCCAGACGAGCCCGGGCGAGGGCGCCCACGGCTGGAGGGCTGCGCTCCCTGGCCTGTCCCTACGGCACCCTGCCGATCCGCACGCGCCACACCTCCGGGCCCTCCTCCAGCGTCTGCCAGGTGAACTCGCCCGGGTGCTCGGCGGCGAACTGGTAGTAGAGCGGTTTCGGGTCGTGGTCGTTCACGAGCACGTAGCCGCCACCGGGCTCGAGCGAGCGCCACGACTCGAAGATCACCCGGTGTCGCTCGGCCGGGGGCAGGTGCCTGACGTCGAGCTCCTCCGACCTCGCTCGCTGCGAGCGCTTCGGCGTCCTCGTGAGGTAGTGGAGGGTGCCGTTGAGGCGGTCGCCCTCTTGGGGCCAGCCGATGCGGAGGAGCTTCCAGCCCTGCGCCGCCAGCTCGCAGGCCGCGTCCGCCTGGCCCGCGTCGCCCAGGGCGCGCAAGGAGCGGTCGAAGAGCCGGTTCAGGCGGAAGAGCGCGGCCTCGGGGTCGAGGACCGGGGGCTCGGATGGCTTGATCGCGTACGTCGGGTCAGCGCTCATGCGGCGAGCCTAGCCGGGGCCCGCCTCGGGCGGCCAAGACCTAGGTCGAGCCCCGGACGCGATCGACCACCACGACGCCTGCCGAGGAGCTCTCAGCTCGGCACGTCGCGCCGGCGGAACGCCGCCGCGCCAGCGGCGACGAGCAGGGCCGCCACCGCGGTGAGCGCGGCCAGCGGCCAGGCGGACATCCGCTCCAGCGGGTAGCCGGGCACGGCCTCGAAGGGCGAGACGGCGCGCAGCCAGGCGGGGAGCTGCAGCAGGCCGCCGAGGTAGATGACGACGAACGAGAGGCCGACGAGCCCCCACGTCGCGGGCAGCGCCGACGGCGCCGCGCCGAAGAGGAGCGCGGCCAGGCCGGCCACGACCCAGAGGGCGGGGGCGTAGGCGACGCCGGCCGCGGTCAGCCGCGGCAGCCACGAGAGGTCGCCGAGGGAAGCCGACCCGGCCAGCCCCAGCCCGAGCCCGCTCGCCAGCAGCACCAGGGTGGACCCGAACGCCACGACGGCGGCGTGGCCGGCCAGCCAGCGGCCGCGCGCCAGGGCGGTGGAGAGCAGCGCCTCGGCGCGCCCCGCCAGCTCCTCGCCGCGCAGACGCGACATCGCGAGCACCGTGTAGGCCGCCAGGATCACGGCCATCACGGCCGAGATGAGGGACGCGAACGCGGTGACGGGGTCGATGCCGCCCCCCAGGCGCAGCATCTGCCGGAGGACGCCAGAGGTGCCGAGCATCGACTCGACGTCGGCGAGGAACGCCCCGTACATCGCGCCCATGACGAGCCCGGCGGACGCCCAGCCGAGGGTCGTCCCGCGCAGCAGGCGCCACGACAGGCCGGCGGGCGTGGTCAGCGCGCGGCTCGCCTCGGCCGGTCCCGGACGCGCCCGCCACAGGCCGGCGCCGAGGTCGCGGCGCTCGGCGAGCGCCTGGGCGATCAGCAGCGTGGCGGGGACGAAGGCCAGCGCGGGGAGGAGCGGCGCCCAGCTGTCGTAGGCGAAGGCGCCCGTCGCCTGCGCCCAGCCGAGCGGCGACAGCCACGAGAGCCCGCTGCCGGCGAGGTCGCCCGCCGCCCTGAGCAGGTAGGCGAGGCCGATGGCCGCCAGCGACGCCCCCACGGCACCGCGCGGGCTCTCGTAGACCTGGCTGGCCAGGGCCGCCACGCCCGCGAAGGAGAGCCCGGCGGCCACGTGCGCGGCGCCGTAGAGCCAGGAGCCGGGCCAGTCGACGCCCTCGACGCCGGTGGCGCCCAGCGCCAGGGCGAGGGCGAGGCCCACGGCGAGGTTCGCGACGAGGACCGTGAGCAGCGCCGCCACTGTCGGCGCCAGCCGGCCCACGGGGGCGGACCTCACCAGCTCGGCGCGGCCCGTCGCCTCCTCCTGGCGCGTGTGCCTCACCGTCATGAGCGCGCTCATCACGCCGACGAGGATCGCCGTGAGGAACAGCATCTGGTGGGCCGTCATGGCGCCGTAGTGGTAGTCGCCGGGGGAGCGGTTCACGCCCATGAGCGCCACGGCCGCCGGCGTCGACAGCGCGGCGCCGATGAGGTTGCGCTCCGCGGCGGTGGGGTAGAGCTCGACGTAGCTGAGGGGGACGGCGGCGGTCGTCAGGGCGATGCCGAGCGCCCAGGCGACGATGCCCCACCGCTCCCGCCGCAGGCCGAAGCGCAGCAGGGCGCCCGTGCCGGTCAGCGCGCCGGAGGACGGCGCCCGCGACCCGACGGGCACGGCCAGCGTGGCGCCTCTCACGACGCGGCGGCTCCCTCCGACCGCGCGGACGAGCCGTCGTAGTAGCGCAGCAGGATCTGCTCGAGGGTGGGCGGGCGGCTCTCGAGCGACAGCACGCCCAGGCGGGACAGCGCGGTCACGGCCTCGCCGAGGTGCTCGGCGTCGACCTCGAACCTCACCCTGCCTCCCTCGGCCTCCAGGCCGTGCACGCCGGGGAGGGACTCCAGGCCGTCGACGGTCCGCTCGACCTCCGCCAGCACGGTCGTGCGCGTGAGGTGGCGCAGCTCGGCCAGGGTGCCGCTCTCCACGACCCGGCCGCCCCTGATGATCGACACGCGGTCGGCCAGGGCCTCGACCTGCGCGAGGATGTGGCTCGACAGCAGCACCGTGCGCCCCTCGGCCCTCGCCTCCCTCATCAGCGCCTGGAACTCGGCCTCCATGAGCGGGTCGAGGCCGCTAGTCGGCTCGTCGAGGACCAGCAGCTCGGCGTCGCTGGCGAGCGCCGCCACCAGCGCCACCTTCTGCCTGTTCCCCTTCGAGTAGCTGCGGCCCCGCTTGGTGGTGTCGAGGTCGAAGCGGCGGCACAGCTCGTCGCGCCGGCGCCGGTCGAGGCCGCCGCGTAGCCTGCCGATGAGGTCGATCGCCTCGCCGCCCGTGAGGTTCGGCCACAGCTCGACGTCGCCCGGCACGTAGGCCAGGCGGCGGTGCAGCGCGACGGCGTCTCGCCACGGGTCCATGCCGAGGACCGTCGCGGTGCCGGCGTCGGCCCGCAGCAGGCCCAGCAGGATGCGGAGCGTGGTGGTCTTGCCCGCGCCGTTCGGTCCGAGGAAGCCGTGGACCTCCCCGCGGCGCACCTCTAGGTCGAGCCCCGTGAGGGCCGGGGTGCGGCCGTACGACTTCTCCAGCCCCCTGACGGAGACCGCTGACTGAGTCATCTGCCAACCTCCTGTGCCGCGGCGGGCGCGCCTGCCCCGTCGGCGCCGCCTCCGCCCACCCCCAGCCGCTCGGCCGCCGCCCGCAGCTCGGCGTAGATCTCGTCGCTGATCACCCCGTGCGCGAGCACCTCGCCGGCGGGCAGCCACCAGCGGAGCGTCGCCTCGCTGGGGCCGGTGAGGTCGGCCCCGAGGAGCCGCCTGGCGTGGCGGTGCAGCACCAGGGCCCCGAGCTGCCACAGCGTCAGCACCACGGCCCGCGCGCGGGGGTCCGCCGTCGGCTTCACGAGCCCGCGCGCCTGGGCGTCCTCCATGGTCCGCAGGCTCTCCTCGACCATCGCGTCCACGAGCTCGTCCACGTGCCCCGAGCCGTCGGCGAGGGTGACGGCGAGGTACTCGAGGAGGGGCAGGCCGGGCCGCGCCCGCCTCACGGCGTCGAGCGGGTCGGCGATCGCCGCGTCGGCCAGGCGGCGCTTCATCTCCCACACCAGCTCGTTCACGTGCCTGTCGCACTCCGCCCGCAGGCCGTCCTTCGAGCCGAAGTGGTGAATCACCAGGGGCGCCGAGACGCCGGCGTCGGCGGCGATGTCCTTGACGCTCGTCGCGGCGAACCCGTCGCGGGCGAAGCGGCGGATGGCCGCGTCTCGTATGCGCGCGCGGGCGGTGAGGTCGTCCGGGCGGGGGCGACCGCCTCCCGCCTCGCTTCCCCTGCCGGTCATCGCTCCACCGTCCCTCCCTAAACGCCGTTCAGTATACTGAACGACGTTCGACAGGATGTGACGTGGTACCAAACTCCTCTCGGCCCGGCGGGGTGCGCCGGGCGGCATGGGCGCCCCGTGCGGCGGCGGTCGCCGAGGCTTCCGGCCCGCGGCGCCCCGAGCCGGACATCATGTACGCCTCACGCGCCGGGCGGGGCCGACGCTCGACGACCGGGGCGGAGGAGGTAGGGAGGATGCACAGAGCATGGCCGCTGCTGCTGGCCAACGTCCTGGCGGTGGGCCAGCTGGCCGCCGCGCAGGCGGGCCTCGACGTCGCGGCCGTCGACGCCTTCGTGGCCGCGCAGATGCGGGCGCAGGGCGTGCCCGGCCTGGGGCTGGCGGTCGTGCGCGCCGGCCAGGTCGTCTACGCGCAGGGCTACGGCCGGACCGGCGACGGGGCGTCGGTCACGCCGCGGACGCGTTTCCTGGTCGCCTCCCTGAGCAAGTCGTTCACGGGGCTGGCGGTGCTCCAGCTCGCCCAGCAGGGCCGGCTAGACCTCGACGCCCCCGTGCGGCGGTACCTGCCCGGGTTCACCGTCGCCGACCCCGAGGTCGCGGGGAGGATCACCGTCCGCCAGCTCCTGAACCACCGGAGCGGCCTGGGCGACGCCGGCTTCCGCGACCAGCGCACGGGCTTCCCCCGGAGCCTGGAGGGGCGCGTGGCGGCCATGGCGCGGGCGCGGCCCGTCGCCGAGCCGGGCACGGAGTTCCACTACTTCAACGCCAACTACGAGGTCCTCGCCCGCCTCGTCGAGGTCGTCAGCGGCGAGCCGTTCTCCGACTACCTGCGGGCGCACGTCTTCGAGCCCCTCGGCATGGAGGACACCGAGAGCATCACGAGCTCCGACGACCTGCGGCGCGGCGTTCCGGGCCTGGCCCGCGGGCACCTGCTCGCCTACGGCTTCCCGGTCGCCTCTGGCGAGGAGACCGGGTTCCTCGCCGGTCACGCCGGCGTGGTCACGACCGCCGCCGACATGGGCAGGTACCTGGCGATGCTCGCCGGACGTGGACGCCTGGGCGGCGAGCAGGTCGTGCCCGAGGAGGCGCTGGCGCCCGTGCTGTCGCCGACCGAGGGCGCCGACTACGCGATGGGCTGGTTCGTCGGCGAGCGCGGCGGCGAGGCGATGCTGCACCACAACGGCATCCTCTCGACCTTCTCCGGCGACGCCGTGCTGTTCCCGGAGCGGGGCGACGGCGTGGTGCTGCTCTACGACGTCCACAGCGTCGCCCAGGACGTGGCCGGCTTCCCGCGGCTGAAAGGCGGCGTCGTAGCGCTGCTGCTGGGCGAGGAGCCGTCGTCCGGCGGCTTCGGCGTGCGGCACTGGTCCCTGGTCGTCGGGGCGCTGACGCTCCTCGCCGTGGCCCTCGGGGTGCTCGGCCTGGTCCGCCTGCCGGCGTGGGAGCGCTGGGCCGGCACGGTCCCCGGCTGGCGCGGCTTCGTCGGCGCCGTCCGCAGGCTCATGCCGCTGGCCGTGTTCCTGGCGATGCCGGCCATCGGCGTCGCGACCACGGGCCGGTACTTCGGCCTGCTCACCCTGTACCGCTCCGCGATCGGCGTGATGACGTGGCTCGGGGTCGCCGGGCTGCTGGGGGCCGTCAACGCCCTCGTCCGCCTGGGCTGGCTGCTGCGGCGCGGCTGAGCTAGCTCCTCACGGCGCCGGCTCGAAGGCCGCGCCGTCGCCCCGCTCCGGCGGCTGGCCGTCCGCTCGCGAGGGTGGCGCCTGGGGCGTGCGCAGCGCGCGCATCGTGTCGCTGCCCAGGCCGCCGAAGCGCGGCAGGTCGACCATGTCCATGCGCAGCATGCGCTCGGTCATCTTCGAGAGGAACAGGCGGTTCAGCTCGGGCCGCGCGGACATGCGCCGCAGCACGGCGGCCGGCACCTGGATGAGCGTGGTGTCCTCGACGGCCACGACCTGGGCCGTGCGGGGCACGCCGGTGAGAGCGGCGATCTCGCCGAAGAAGTCGCCGGCGTTGAGCACCTCGAGCACCCTGTAGCCGCCGTTCTCGTCCCGCCCGGCGGCGGCGCGGCCCGAGACGATGAAGTAGCCGGCGTCGCTCGCGTCCCCCGTGCGGACGATGACGTGTCCGGCCGGGGCCTCGGCCACGAGCGTGGAGGAGGCCAGCTCCCTGAGCTCGGCGGGCGTGAGCGCGCCCATGGCCGGCAGGCGCGCGGCCAGGGCCGCGAAGTCCTCCGGCGCGGCCGCGCGGGTGTGGCGCAGTCCGGGAGCGGC
>DASVDQ010000078.1 GCA_036381035.1 Trueperaceae bacterium
CCTGGCTTATTCACGATCGGGGTAGCGGAGGGGTAGTGTAGGCTGGAAAGCCACATGGCGCATCCTTCGATGCGGCCGTAAGATGGGGTTGCGAGCCAACCACCTTCACGGTCCACGCGAAGAACACGCCATGGGTGAAGCCCAAGATAGCCTGTTTGCCCTGGATTTCAACCGTTCCGTTCGGGTGGAGGCGCGCCCCGAGCGCCTGACGTCCGATGCTGGCGCGGTGCTCCTGCGCTCTCTCCTGGAGCGGCTCGGCTTCGAGGAGCTGGTGCGGCGCCACCTCTCGGATGCGCGGGACGCGGCGCGTATCCGGCACGGCTTCCTCGAGCTGCTCCGCACCCAACTGCTGCTGTTTGCGCAGGGGTGGAGTGACCAGCGCGATGTGGCGCTGGTAGGCGGCGACCCCGCACTGCGCCTGGCCATCTCGTCCCGACGAGGTCTCTCGCCGCTGGCCGCCGCACTCGCCTCGCAGCCCACGCTCTCGCGGCTTCAGCACGCGCTCGCGAGCTGGGAGAACCGCGAGGGGCTGCAGGCTCTCCTGCGCGAGTTGGCGCGCCGGCTCGCCCGGCTCGGGGCGGGCGAGCGTCTCGCCGAGGCGGTGCTCGATCTCGATTCGCTGCCGCTGGAGGTCCATGGCCACCAGCCGGGGAGCGCCTGGAATGGGCATTACGGCTGCCGCTGCTACCATCCGCTCGTGCTCCGCTGGGAGCGGGGCGACTTCTTGGCCGCCTCTCTTCGGGAGGGGAATGCGCACACGGCCGATGGGGCGCTCGCCTTCATCATCCCTTCCGTGCTCTGGGCGAAGGGCCTCGCCCGGCGCGTGTGGGTCCGCATGGACGCTGGCTTTCCCGAAGACGAACTGCTCAGCACGCTGGAAGACGAGGACGTCTGCTACGTGGCGCGCCTCAGGGGCAACCGAGCCCTCGAGCGGCTCGCCGCGCCGTATCTGAGGCGGCCGCCGGGCCGGCCCCCCGCGGAGGGGCGGCTCTGGACGCATGAGCTGCGCTACCGGGCCGGCAGTTGGGACCGGGAGCGGCGGGTCGTCCTGGTGGTGCTGGAGCGGGAGGACGAGCAGCAACACCTCTTCCTCGATCACTTCTTCCTGCTCACCGACGTGGCGGCGGACGAGGTGGACGGCCCCTCGCTGCTGGAGCGCTATCGCCAGCGGGGCACGGCCGAGCAGGATTTCGGCGAGTGGCAGACTGCGCTCGCGCCGGCCCTCTCGTCCGCTCCGCGGCCGAAGACGCACTACCGCGGCCGGACAGTCGAGGCGACGGCGTACATCGAGCCCGACAGCTTTGCGGCCAACGAGGCGCGGCTGCTGCTCTCTCTCCTGGCGGCGAACGTGCTGCGCGGGGCGGCCGAGCTGGTCCGGCGCGAGGGGGAGGTGCGGCTGAGCCGGCAGCGCTTTCGCCAGCTCGTGCTCAAGGCGGCGGCTCGGGTGCTGGTCCATGCCCGACGCCTCACGCTGGTGATCGAGCAGGCCCGGGCGGCGCTGTGGCGGCGCTTCTGGCGGGAGCTCGAGCGGCTCTACCCGGCGCGCGGCTCGCCGCGTCCCCAGGCCCTGCCCACCCCGGCGTAGCACCCCTGGGCGGGGAGCTGGAGAGCGGGCGTCGCCGCCAGTCGCGAGGCTGGGGGAAAGGGGGCCTGTCCAGGTAACCGGCGCCCACGCCGCCCCGAGCCCCCTCAGCTCGCTCACTTCCACCTGGAACCGGGCGAATTACCCCGTGACGAATAAGCCAGG
>DASVDQ010000079.1 GCA_036381035.1 Trueperaceae bacterium
GAGCCGACCTCCGACCGGAACGCGATCGCCAGCCGGTTCCAGGTGTTGATGGTCGTGATGGCCAGCGTGAGGTCCACCAGCTCCTTCTCGCTGAAGTGCTGCCTGACGCGCTCGTAGAGCTCGTCGGAGACGCCCTCCTGCGACACGAGCGTGAGGGCCTCCGTCCACTCCAGGGCGGCCCGCTCGCGCTCGGTGTAGAACGGCGCCTCGCGCCAGGCGGGCAGCACGTACAGCCGCTGCTCCGACTCGCCTGCCACCCGCGCGTCCTTGCTGTGCATGTCCAGGCAGTAGCCGCAGCGGTTGATCTGCGAGGCCCGCATCCTCACCAGCTCGAGCAGAGACCGCTCGAGACCGCAGCGCCTCACGTAGGCCTCGACCCCGCGTAGCGCCGCGACGCCCTCGCTGCTGACCTTCCCGAACGCGATCCGCACCTGCATCAGACCCACGCCTCCGGCACACACGCTAACCGGGAGCAGACGCGGCCGAAGCGGCTCGTCGCTCGAGCCGTGCAACGTCGCCACAGCCCGATGTTCCACCCCGGGAGGGCTGGGCGCGGCCACGGTTCGCGCAGCGATGGGGACATTCGGCTGGTCCCAGCCGCGCGCCGCCGCCCGATACTGGTCCTGGTCCGGGCGAGGCGGGAAGGGTGCGTGGCCCATGAGCGTGCGAGCTGGAACGGTTGGGACGGCGCAGGACCGGGCGCTGGTCGCCTACGCCACGCGTCTCGGCTCGACCCGTGAGGCCGCCAAGGCGGTGGCCGCGGGCCTGCGCGACGCCGGTCTCGAGGTGGACGTCGCGCCGGCGCGGGACGTCCGCGGCCTCACGGGCTACGGGTTGGTCGTGCTTGGCACGGCGCTGTACGTGGGCCGCTGGCACAAGGACGTGCGCGGCCTCCTGAAGCGCCACCGCGGCGAGCTGACGGGCCGGCATGTGGCCCTCTTCGTGCTCGGCCCCGTGAAGGTCCCGCGCGACGAGGACGAGTGGCGGAGCTCGCGGAGCCAGATGGAGGGGCAGCTCGCGCGCTACCCCTGGCTGCAGCCGGTGAGCTGCGAGCTGTTCGGCGGACGCTTCGACCCGAAGCTGCTGCCGTTCCCGCTCGACCGCCTGGCCGGCGCGGCTCCCGCCTCCGACGCCTTGGACCTCGACGCGGTCCGGGCCTGGGCGAGGGAGCTGGCCGGGAGGCTCCAGACCGTGCAGAGCGCCGTGGCGAGCGCGCCGTAGCGTCGACCTGAGGGGGCCGACTGGAGGCCCCTCGCCGGCGGTCGCCGCCTGGCGCTGGACCCGGGCGCCTCGACAGTCGGCCGGTCAGGAGCGGTCAGCCACGGGCCACGGCGTCTCGGGAACGGGCGTGAGGGGCTCTCCCGTTTCGAACCAGCTTCTCAGGTTCGCGACCAGCAGCTCGCCCATGGCGTCGTGCGTGGGCAGGGAGGCCGAGCCGACGTGCGGGAGCAGCACGACGTTGTCGAGCCCTAGGAAGCGAGGGTCAACGTGCGGCTCGTTGCGGAAGACGTCGAGGCCGGCGGCCATGATCGTCCCGTCCCGCAGGGCCGCGATGAGGGCGTCCTCGTCGACCGTCGACCCCCGCCCGACGTTGACGAACACCCCTTCGGGGCCGAGGGCGCGCAGCACGGCCGCGTCGACGAGCTCGTCCGTGGCAGCTCCCCCCGGTAGGACGGCGATGAGGGTGTCGACCGCCGCCGCCAGCTCGACGGCGCTAGCGACGTACTCGTACGGCGCGTCCGGGACCCGCCGCCTGTTGTGGTAGGCGACGGGCACTCCCATGGCCTCGAGGCGCCTGGCGATGGCCCTCCCGATGCGGCCCAGCCCGAGGATGCCCGCT
Source organism: Trueperaceae bacterium (assembly GCA_036381035.1). Lineage (NCBI taxonomy): Bacteria > Thermotogati > Deinococcota > Deinococci > Trueperales > Trueperaceae > Trueperaceae bacterium. The sequence continues at coordinate 1,841 of DASVDQ010000079.1, forward strand.
TTGCGGCCCCGGAGCGACCCGCGCGTGGGTGGGAACTTCCCGAGCCGGGCCCAGTCGCCCGCGCGCACGTAGCGCTCGGCCCTGGCGAGCTCGCGCAAGGTCATGATCAGGAGGCCGATGGTGAGGTCGGCGACCTCCTCGCTCAGCACGTCGGGGGTGTTCGTGACGACGATGCCGCGCTCCCTGGCGTAGGCGAGGTCGATCCCGTCGTACCCGACGCCGAACACCGCCACGATCTCCAGCGCCGGCAGCCTCTCCATGAGCCGGCGGTCGATGGCGGCCTGACCGCCGCGAGCGACCGCCCTGATCCGCGGACCCACCCTCCCCAGCAGCTCCTCCGGGTCGCTCGCCTCGTTCAGGAGGTGCAGCTCGAACAGGCTCTCGAGCCGTGCCCGCGTGCTGGGGTGGATGGCCTCCGGCAGGAGCACGTCGACCTTCGACGCGGGCCTCATCTACGACCCTCCACAGCCGGACGTCTTCGCGTCACGACACAGAAGGTTGTAACCCCGCTCGCGGCGAACTCACACCGTCAACCTGACGATCGGCCGCGTGTCCTTGCGGCGCAGCACCTCCTCGAAGCCCGCGGCGGTGAACATGCCCATCGTGCCGGTGAAGTAGTCGCCAGCGGACCCCGGTCCGTCGACGGGGTAGCCCTCGACGACCTTCGCGCCCATGAACCTCGCGTACTCCACGGCGGCGGCCAGCAGACCTGCGCCGACGCCCCTCCTCCTGTGGCCGACCCTCACGACGAAGCAGTTGATGCACCACGGGTCCGTGTCGTCGACGGCCTTGAGGATCCGCGAACGACCCAGCCGCGGGAAGTCGCTGCGCGGGCCGATCTGGACCCAGCCTACCGGCGTCTCGTCCAGGTAGCCGATCAGCCCCGGCGGGCGGGCGTCGTCGACGAGGTCGTGGAACCTGTCGCAGTTGTCGCGCCTCTCCGGGTAGCCGCCGTCCGGCCGTCGCCAGTACATGCAGAAGCACTGGCGCGCCACGCCCTTCTCGCCGAAGACCGCCCGCATGTCGTCGAAGCGGGCGAGGGTGAGCGGCCGCACCGTCATCGGCCCGGCCGCGGTGGGAGCGGTCGTGGACCAGTCCGCGGCCGCCGCCGCGTCGCGTCCCGACGCGCCTCTGCCTGTCCTCGAAGCCGTCATGCCGGGAACCTAGAACCCAACCCGGTCAGCGGCTGTCCGCGTTGGGGTCGGCGCCGACCGACGCCCCGCTCGGCGCCTGTCCTCGTTGGGGCGCGGGCACGCGGCCTCGCTCGGCTCTCGCCCTCCACCGGAGTCATGTCCGCCCGAGGGGGCCAAGTGTTAACCTCGGTCCCGAACTCCAACCGCTGCAGGGAGGACCCATGAAGCGTCTGCTCATCTCGTTGCTCGTGGCCGTCGGGGGCGTCGCGCTGGCGCAGGAGACCCTGAACGTGGGCCTGCTGCTACCCTTCACGGGCCAGTACGACTGGGTGGGCGCGAACGTCCAGCCCGTGGCCCAGATGATCGCCGACGAGATCAACGAGAGCGGGGGGATCGACGGGGCGCAGGTACGGCTGGTCATCGGCGACACCGAGGGCACGGTGGACGCCGGCTTCACCGCGGCCCAGAAGCTCATCAACGCCGACGGCGTCGTCGCCATCGTCGGCCCCACGTCGCTCTCGCTGGCGGGGAACCAGCAGCTCATCGTCGACACAGGCACGCCGATCGTCTCGCCCACGGCCGGCACCACGGCGCTGGACGCCTTCAACGACCAGTACGTCTTCCGGACGGTGCCGTCCGACTCGCTCGGCGGTAGGGCGATCGCGCGCGCCGCGACCGACGGCCAGTACCTGGGGGGCGACGCCTTCGCGAGGCCGGTGCTCATGGTGGCGAACGCACCGGCGATGATCTCGTTCCAGGACCCCGTGGCCGCGGCTTTCGAGGAGTACGGCACGCCGGTCCTCGCGAACGTCCTCTTCACCCCGGGCAAGACGAGCTACCGCACCGAGGTGCAGGAGGTGCTGGCGAACGACCCCGACGTCATCGTGCTCGTCGCCACCCCCGAGGACTCCGCGCGCGTGATGCAGGCGGCGTTCCAGGCGGGCTACGAGGGCACCTGGTTCGTCACGCAGGACCAGACGACGAGCGACTACATCGAGCTGGCCACCCCCGAGCTCGTCGAGGGCATCTACGGCCTCGAGGAGGTCGCGGCGCCGGAGAGCGCCGACCTGAACGCCGCCTTCCAGGAGCGGTACAAGGCCTACAGCGGCAACGACGTGCAGATCTTCGGCACCAACACCTACGACGCGATGAACGTCGTCGGCCTGGCCATGCTGCGCGCCGCGCTGAGGGACGGCGAGGTCACGCGCGAGACGATCACCGCCAACATCCGCGCGGTCACCGACCCGGGCGAGGGCAAGGTCGTCGTGCACGACTACACCGCCGGCAAGGAGGCGCTCGAGGCCGGCCAGGAGGTCGACTACCAGGGCCTCGTGGGGCCGATCGACTTCGACCGGTACGGCAACATCACGGCGCCCTTCGCGATCAAGCGGGTCGTGAACGGCGAGTGGACGACCGTCACGATCCTCCCGGCCGAGGCGCTGGACTGAGGGACGCGAGGTCCCGGCGACGTGCTGGTGGGATGAGGCGAGCGGCGGCCCGGCCCGCACCGGCCCGCCGCCCGCCTCGGCCGCGCCGCGCGGTCACGACCCGGTCGCCTTCTCCTTGCGCCCACCACCTTGCCGCCCTTCACGGTGGCGCCCCGCTTCCTCGCCCTCACCGCGGCTAGCGTGAACCGGTGACCGAGCTGCTGCAGACGCTGCTCTTCGGCCTGGCCACCGGGGCGGTGATAAGCCTGAGCGCCGTCGGCCTGTCGCTGTCGTACGGGGTCACGCGCTTCATCAACTTCTCCTACGGCGAGCTGCTGACGCTCGGCGCCTACCTGACCTTCGTCGCCGTCTCCCTCGGCCTGCCGGTGCCCCTCGCGGCCGCGGTCGGCATGGTCGTGGTGGGCGTCATCGGCGTCCTGCTGGCCCGCGCGTTCTTCGACCCGATCATCGAGCGCGGCTTCCTCGCGCTCCTCGTCACCAGCGTCGGCCTGGCCTTCGTGCTGCAGAACCTCGTGCGCATGGTCTTCGGCTCGAGCCCGACGCGCTTCCCGTTGCCGCTGATGCGCCCCTGGCGCGTCGGCGAGCTGATCGTCCCCAAGGTGCCCGTGCTGGTGATCGGCATCGCGCTCGTCACGATGCTCGGCGTGCACCTGATGCTGCGCTTCACGCGCATGGGCAAGATGATGCGCGCCACCAGCGACAACGGCCCGCTGGCCCGCGCCTCTGGCATCGCGACGGGCCGCGTCCTCTCGACCACGTGGTTCATCAGCGGGGCCATCGCCGCGCTGGGCGGCGTGCTGCTCGGCATCACTCAGCTCTCGCTGCAGCCGATCATGGGCTGGAGCTTCCTCCTCGTGGTCTTCGCGGCCGTGCTGCTGGGCGGGATCGGCAACCCCTACGGCGCGATGCTCGGCGCGCTGATCGTGGGCCTGGGGATCGAGCTCGGCGTCGCCTACGTCGCGCCCGACTACGGCCACGCCTTCGCCTTCCTGCTCCTCGTCGTCGTGCTCCTCGTGAGGCCGCAGGGCCTGTTGAAGGGGAGCTTCTGATGGCGCTGACGGCGTTCCTCGCCGGCCTGCTCACGCTGGCGCTCATCTACGGCGTGCTCACGCTGGGGCTGCACCTCCAGTTCGGGCTCGCCGGGCTGCTCAACTTCGGCCACGTCGCGTTCTTCGCGGTCGGCGCGTTCACCAGCGCCCTGCTCTCGCTGCCGCCCAAGGGCAGCGAGGCGTACCTGGCGATCGGCGGGCGCTACGAGGTCGGGCTCGGCCTGCCCGTCCCCGTCGCGTTCCTCGCCGCCGGCGTGGCGAGCGGCCTGCTCGCGCTGCTCATCGGCGCCACCAGCGTCCGGCTCAGCTCCCACTACCTCGCCGTCGCGACCTTCGCGATGGCCGAGATCGTGCGCAGCGTGCTCAACAACGAGTCGTGGCTCACGCGCGGGCAGTTCGGCATCTCCGGCGTCCCCCAGCCGCTCAGGGGCGCCTTCGCGACCGGCGACTATCCGTTCGTCTACCTGGCCGTCACCGCGGTGGTCGTGGGGCTGCTGCTGGTCGTGGCCGTGCGGCTCACCGCCTCGCCGTTCGGCCGGGCGCTGCGGGCGGTCCGCGAGGACGAGCCGGCGGCGCGCTCGCTGGGGAAGCCCGCCCCCGGCCTGAAGCTGCGGGCCTTCGCGCTCGGCGGGGTGCTGGCCGGGTTCGCCGGCAGCCTCTGGACCCACTCGCTCGGCATCGTCCACATCGGCCAGTTCGTGCCCATCATCACGTTCCAGGTCTGGCTCGCGCTGCTGCTGGGCGGGCGCGGCAACCCGTTCGGCGCCGTGCTGGGCGCGGTCGTGCTCATGGCGATCACCGAGGGCACCCGCTTCCTCGACGGCCTGCGGTTCCTCGAGCCGCTCACGCGCCGCAACCCCAGCTTCGTGCCGTCCTTGCGCTACGTGGTCATCGGGCTGCTGCTCATCGCGGTGGTGCGCTTCTTCCCGCGCGGCATCATGCCCGAGCGCCTGCGGCGGCCGCCGCGGAGCGTCGAGAGCGGTGAGGCCGGGTGAGGGCGGGCTTCGCCGCGACGAGCGCCGGCGGGGCCGCGGGCACGAGCGCGACCGCGGCGGCCGGCGCGGTCGCCACTGAGGTCAGGCCAGGCGAGCCGCTGCTCCGCCTGCGCGGCCTGTCGCGGTCGTTCGGCGGCCTCAGGGCCGTCGACGGCGTCAGCTTCGACGTCCTGCGCGGCAGCATCACGGGGCTCATCGGCCCGAACGGGGCCGGCAAGTCCACGCTCTTCGACCTCGTCACCGGCGTGACCAGGCCCGACGCCGGCAGCGCGCTCCTCGGCGGGACGGAGCTGGTGGGCAGGAGCCCCGACGCCATCGCGAGGGCGGGCCTCGGCCGCACGTTCCAGACGCCCCGCATCTTCGCCGGCATGTCGGTGTGGGAGAACCTCATGGCGGGCGGCCAGCGGCACCCCGGCGAGGGCGTCCTCGGGAGCCTGCTGCCCGGCCCTGCCGCCCGCGCGCGCGAGCGCGAGCTGGCGGAGCGCGCCGCCGAGCTCCTGCGCTTCCTCGGTCTGGAGCGCCTGGCCGCGGCTCCCGCCGAGGAGCTCTCGGGCGGCCAGCGCAAGCTGCTGACCCTCGGCCGCGCCCTGATGACCGACCCCACGCTCCTGCTGCTCGACGAGCCGGCGGCCGGCGTGAACCAGACGCTCACGCGGACGCTGATGGCGAGGATCTCCGACCTCCGGGACGGCGGCGTGACCGTGCTGGTCGTGGAGCACGACATGGACCTCGTGATGCGCCTGTGCGACCACGTGGTCGTGATGCACCAGGGCCGCGTCCTCGCCCAGGGCGCCCCCGCCGCCGTGCAGCGCGACGAGCGCGTGATCGACGCCTACCTGGGAGGGGCGCTGTGAGCGACCGGCCCGCCCCCTTGCTCGTCGTCGAGGGGCTCGACGCCGGCTACGGGCCGCTCCAGATCCTCTTCGGCGTGTCGCTGCAGGTGGGCGAGGGCGAGCAGGTGCTGGTGTTCGGCCCGAACGGCGCCGGCAAGAGCACGCTGATGAAGGCCCTCCTCGGCCTGGTCACCCCGACCGCCGGCAGGCTCACGTTCCGCGGGGAGTCGATCGCCGGGCTCCCGACCGAGGCGATCGTCAGGCGCGGGGTGGGCTACGTGCCGCAGCTCGACAACGTCTTCGGGTCGATGACCGTGGCCGAGAACCTCGAGATGGGCGGCGCCACGCTGAGCCGGCGGCGCGTCCGGCGGCGCGTCCGGGAGCTCGAGGAGCGCTTCCCCCTGCTCGGCGAGCGCCGCGGCCAGCTCGCGCACACGCTCTCCGGCGGGCAGAGGCAGCTGCTGGCGATGGCCCGCGCCCTGATGCGGGAGCCGAGCCTGCTGCTCGTCGACGAGCCGACGGCCGGCCTCGCCCCCCAGGCCGTGCGCGAGGTCTTCGAGACGATCCGCGCGATCAGCGCGGAAGGTACCGCGGTCCTGATGGTCGAGCAGAACGCGCGCCAGGCGCTCGAGTTCGTCGACCGCGGGGTCGTGCTCGAGAACGGCTCGGTGCGCCTCAGCGGCCCGGCCGCGGAGCTAAGAGGGCGCGACGACATCGCGGCGCTCTACCTCGGCGTGGCGCGGGGGCGATAGCTCCTCGGTCCGCGGGCCCACGTCGACCTCTCCGACCCAAGGCTGGCCGGGGACGCCAGAGCATCACGCGTCTAGCGGGTTCGCGCCCTCACTGGCCCCCGGCGCGCCTCAGCTCCCAGGTCACCGTGGTGGTGACGACCGTGTAGCCGTCGTCCTCCACCGTGGTCTCGCTGCCGCTCAGCACGCCCGGGTCCTCCGGGTCGACGGTCTCGTGGCCGTAGGCCGCGAAGAGGTCCGGTGAGTAAGCTTCGGTGTAGGTACTCGAGCCGTCCTCGTACTCGCCGACGCAATCGGGGCCCGTCCGCGAGGTGGACTCGTAGCTCTGCATCCCCGTCGTCTCGATGTTGGGGGGCTGTGCGTTCACCTGGTAGCTGCCGTCGTCCGCCACCTGGACGTACACGACGGTGGACCCCGAGCCCGTGGCCGAACCGCTCTCCGTGGTCGTGGTGACGGACTCGTGCGCCTGCCAATCCTCGCCGCAGTTCAGCCACGAGGCGATGACGGTGTGCGCGCTGCGGTCGAAGTCCACCTCGCCCTCGAACTGAGCCGTGTAGCTGTACGCCAGGCCGGCGCCCGTGACGGTCCAGGTCTCGTTGGTGGTCGTCACGAAGTCGAGCGTGCCGTCCGTCGTCTTCACGCGGCCGTCGCAGCAGGGGGTCTCCTCGTGATACGCGTCGTGGATCGCGCTCTCCCTGGTGAGCGTAATGGTCCCGGTCCACTCCGGCTCGCAGGCGAGCTCCGGGTCGTAGGGGTCGTAGACGCTGGGGTCGCCGCCGAGGAGCTGGTTGAGGCGCGCCGCCGCCAGGACCTCCGGGAACCGCACCGGGTCCGCCTGGTTCACGCACGGCTCGGTCGCCTCCCGCCAGCAGTTCTCGGCGCCCTCCACGACGGCGCCGAGCACCTCCGCCGTCTCGGCCGAGAACACGTCCTCCTTGCCGACCAGCGCGACGGCGCGGTTCCAGCCCAGCACCTTCGACGCGTTCTCCTTGGCGTAGGCGCAGTCGAGCCTGATCTGCTGCAGCATCGGCTGGACCACCTTCTGGAAGTAGGTGCGGAGGACCGCCTCGAGCTTCCGGTCGAGGTCGGGGTCGCCGGGCAGGCCGGCGAGCTGCGCCTCGCGCTCGGTCTGCAGGAGCTCGGCGAGCATCTGGTTCAGCCCGCTCTCCCAGTCGGCGGGCATGAACTCGACCGGGTCCTCGACCAAGATGGGACCGACCTCGCTGAAGAACGCGCCGTGCTCGGAGAAGTGCATCAGGCTCAGCCTGACCCCCTCGCCCGGGACCAGCGGCTGGAGGTGGAACTCCTGGCCGCCCCCGAGCGTGCCGAAGCCCGCGACGTGCTCGCCGGCGCCCGCGGAGGCACGATCTCGAGGGTCGCGGTGTCGTAGAGCCTCAGGCCGTCGGGCTCCAGGGCGACCCCGCGCGCGGCGCCCGCGAGCGGCGCGCCGTCGACAGACGACAGCGGCGTCATCGTGATCGTCGTGTCCGCGAGCAGGGCCGTCGCGGGGACGGTGAGGCGGTACTGGGTCCCGTCGGCAACGGTGACGCTCAGGGTCCCGCCGTCGGTGGGCACGGTCTGGGTGACCGCCAGGGCGTCGTCCGCCACGACCGTCACGTCGAGCGGCTGCGCCGGCGGGATGGGGACGGTGTCGCGGGGGTCGTCGCCGCCCGGCGTCGGCCCGCCGCAGGCTGCGAGCGAGGCGCCCAGCAGCGCCGCGGCGGCGAGTCCCAGGAACGGAACGTGCCTACCTCTCACGGTCATCCGGACCTCCGATGGCGGGGAGGTTAACCGAACGACCGTTAACGGGGCGCGAACGGGTCACGCCCGGGGGAGCCGGGCCGCGCCGCCAGAGGCCTCGCCGTCAGCCGCTCTCAGCCCGGCTCAGCCACCGCGCCACGGACGCGACCCAGAGGAGCCCGAGGTAGATGGCGAGGCGCTCGGCCGCGCCGCTCCAACGCGCCCACGCGACGCCCGCGTAGTCGAGCGAGACGAGCACCGCCGTCAGGACGAAGGCCAGCGCGATCGCGATCCCGGCGGCCGGGCCGAAGCGCGCCCACTGGGGCGAGTCGCCCAGCGCGCGCAGGAACCTCGGGCTGAGGAACGCGCTCACCGCCATGGCGAGGACGAAGACGGGGCCCGCCACGTCGTGCACCCGGCCGGCCAGCGTCGGCGCGTCGGGCTGCGGCGTCGCGGGCGGGTAGCCGAGCGACGGGTCCATGGGGAAGACCGCGGCGACCAGGAGGGCGACCGCGGCGACGACGAGGGCCGTAGCGTAGCCGCTCCTGCTCTCTGCGCGGCGGGCGGCCGCGAACAGGGACGCCCCGTGCGCGAGCAGCAGGGCGGCGGCCGCCAGGAGCGAGACCGTCCCGATCCAGCCCAGGTCGCCGAGCGCGCGGTGGCTCACCCAATGACGCAGCGGCGAGTAGCCGGGCCGCAGGAGCGCGTCGGCGAGGTCGACGAGGACGAACCCGACCGCGGCGACGACGCCGGCGCCGAGCCCGAGGCGGGCCGCCGGGGCGTCGGGGAGGGCCGTTCTGCTAGATGTGGTCAGCGTCATGTGACCTCCTCCATTCATCTGCGTTGACACAGATACTGCGTATACTCAGACATGTCAAGGAGGTACGAACGTGCAAGCCCACCCGCTCGAGGCGTTGACCCCCGTCTACCGGCGCTACCTGGCGGCCGTCGTGCTGTTCCACCAGCGGGCGGCGAGCGTCGCGGGGATCGGCACGACCGACTACCAGGCGAGCAGCCTGCTGGCGCTGCGGCCGTCCTGGACGACCGGTGAGCTGGGTGCCGCGCTAGGGCTGACCAGCGGCGCCGCCACGCGCCTCGTCGACAGGCTGGTGGAGTCGGGCGTCGCCCGGCGCGTGGCCGACGAGGGGGACAGGCGGAAGGTCCGCATCGAGCACACGGGCCGCATCGACCCCGGTCTGCGGGCGGCGCTAGAGCGGGTGCGCGAGCCCATAGCGGACGCGATCTCCGGGCTCGACGAGCACCAGCGGGACGGCCTGCGCCTCTACTTCGAGGCGGCCGCCGAGGCCTTCGAGGCCGCCGCGGGTGAGATGGGAGAGTGAGAGACGCCCGCCGGCACGCGCCGCCCCTCGGGTTCAGCCCCGGTAGGCGTCGCGCCGCGGCAGGCGCCACCAGTCGCGGGTGAACAGCGCGAAGACGGTGACGACCTCCAGGCGACCGGCGTACATGTCGAACGTGAGCAGCCCGCGGGCGACGGGGTGGAGCTCGGCGAAGCTGAGCATCGGGCCGACGTCCTCGAGGCCCGGCCCGATGTTGCCGATGCAGGCGATGCTGGCGGTGAAGGCCGTGACGTAGTCGGCGCCCAGCAGCACCAGCGCGGCCGTGCTGACCGCGAAGAGCAGCACGTAGAGTGTCATGAACGCCGCCACGGACCTCACGACCTCCTCGGGCACGATGCCGCGCCCCAGCCGCACGGGCAGGACGGCGCGCGGGTGGAGGGTGCGGAAGACCTCCTGGCCGGTCTGGCGCAGGACGATCAGCCACCTCACGACCTTGATGCCGCCCGAGGCGCTGCCCGCGCTGCCGCCTATGAACATCAGCGCGATGAGGATCACCTGGGCGGGGGCGGCCCACAGGGCGAAGTCGACGCTGGCGAAGCCCGTGGTCGTGATGATCGACACGGTCTGGAACAGCGCGTGCCTCACCGAGTCGCCGAAGGCGTACTGGCCGCGCAGCAGGTAGACGAGGCAGGCGGAGGCGGCGAGGACGGTCAGCAGGTAGGCGCGGAACTCGGGGTCCTTGAGCAGCGCGCCGGAGCGGCGCACGTAGAGCCGGTACTGCAGGGCGAAGTTGGCGCCGGCCAGGAACATGAACACCACCGCGACCCAGTGCACCGCCTCGGGCTCGAACGCCTGGAACGACAGCGCCCGGGTGCTGAAGCCCCCGGCGGCCAGCGTCGAGAAGGCGTGCGCGACGGCGTCGAAGAGGCTCATGCCGGCGGCCCGGAAGGCCAGGACGCAGGCCAAGGTGAGGCCGCCGTACACGCCCAGCAGCATCATCGCGGTGTCGCGGAGCCTAGGCGTCAGGCGCTCGTCGGTGGGCCCCGGCGCCTCCGCGGTGAAGACCTGCCGGCCGGCGATGGCGAGCTGCGGGAACACCGCGATGAAGACGAGGATGATGCCGATGCCGCCCACCCAGTTCATGAACGCCCGCCACATGAACATGGAGAGCGGGAAGGTGGCGAAGTCCTGCAGGACCGTGGCGCCGGTCGTGGTGAAGCCGCTCATCGCCTCGAAGAGCGCGTTCACGGGCGTGAAGTACCCGGACACGTAGAGCGGGACCGCGCCGAAGGCGGGGACGACGAGCCAGGTGAGGATCACGGTCAGCAGCGCCTCGCGGCGCGACGGCTCGCCGCGGGCGCTGCCCAGCCGCCTGAGCGCGTAGCCGGCGAGCAGGGCGAGGAGGGCCGTGGCGAGGAAGCCGCCGGGAGGCTCGTGGAGGACCCGGGCGTAGGCGACGAAGCCGAGCTGGACGGCCGCGAGGCCGAGCAGCACGGTGCCCAGGGCGTAGGGGGCGAAGCGCCCCCGGTAGCGCCTCGGGCCGATCAGGTCGGGCGGTCGGCTGAGCATCGCGCGCGAGGGCGACGAGTGCACGCGCCAACATACTCCCGCGGCGGCTCGGGAGGGCCCGGCCTCAGGCCGGGGCGAGGGCGAGGCTCTCGAGGAAGAGGCGGTGCAGCCTGTCGTCGCCCGAGAGCTCGGGGTGGAACACGCCGGCCCAGACGCGTCCCTGGCGCACCAGCACGGGGTCGCCGTCGAGCCTCGCGAGCACCTCGACGCCCTGCCCCACCCGCACGATCCGCGGCGCCCTGATGAACGGCACGCAGACCGGGGAGGCGAGGCCGGCCACTGCGAGCTCGGCCTCGAACGAGGCGACCTGCCGACCGTAGTCGTTGCGGGCGACGGCGATGTCGATGAGCCCCAGCCGGGGCTGCTCCGGGTAGCCGACGACCTCCTTGGCGAGCACGATCGCGCCGGCGCAGGTGCCCCACAGGGACCCGCCGGCGGAGGCGAAGCCGGAGAGCGCCTCGTCGAGGCCGTAGGTGACCAGCAGCTTGGCGATCGTGCTCGACTCGCCCCCCGGCATGACGACGCCCGACAGGCCCGCTAGGTGGCCCGGCAGGCGCACCTCGACGACCTCCGCCCCCAGCCTCTCGAGGGCCTGGCGGTGCTCGCGGAAGGCGCCCTGCAGCGCCAGCACGCCGACGCGGGTCATGGTCGCGCTTCCCTGCTTGCGCGCCTCACCAGCCGCGGCTCGCGAGCAGCTCCTCCTCGGCGAGCTTGTCGATCTCGATGCCCACCATCGCCTCGCCCAGGCCCTTGGAGACCTCGGCGATGATCGCGGGGTCCTGGTAGTGGGTGACGGCCTTGACGATCGCCTCGGCGCGCCGGAACCAGGCCTGGCGGCGCTTGGCCTCGTCGACCTCGCCGGGCGCCGACTTGAAGATGCCAGAGCCGACGAACACGCCCTCGACGCCGAGCTGCATGAGAAGCGCCGCGTCGGCGGGCGTGGCGACGCCGCCGGCGGCGAAGTTCACGACCGGCAGCTTGCCGTGCTCGTGCACGTAGACGACGAGGTCGTAGGGCGCGCCGATCTGCTTGGCGTAGGACATGAGCTCCTCGCGCGGCATGGCCTGCACCGCGCGGATCTCACCGAGGACGGCACGTGCGTGCCTGACGGCCTCGACGACGTTGCCCGTGCCGGCCTCGCCCTTGGTGCGGATCATCGCGGCGCCCTCGCCGATGCGCCTGAGCGCCTCGCCGAGGTTCGTGGCGCCGCAGACGAACGGCACCGTGAACGCGTGCTTGTCGATGTGGTGGGCCTCGTCGGCGGGGGTGAGGACCTCGGACTCGTCGATGAAGTCCACGCCGATGGCCTGCAGCACCTGCGCCTCGACGAAGTGGCCGATGCGCACCTTCGCCATGACGGGTATCGAGACGGCCGCCATGATCTCCTCGATCAGGGCCGGGTCCGACATGCGGGCGACGCCGCCCTGCGCGCGGATGTCGGCGGGGACGCGCTCCAGCGCCATGACGGCGACGGCGCCGGCCTGCTCGGCGATGCGCGCCTGGTCGGCGGTGACGACGTCCATGATCACGCCGCCCTTGAACATCTCCGCGAAGCCGGTCTTCACCCGCGGCGTGCCGGTCTGCCGCAGGGGCTGGTCCTGGTTATCGCCCGCTGTGCCGCTCATCCCTCGCACTCCTTACCGCCCCGTGCCGCCGGCGCAAGGGTACGCGCGAACGTCGCCGGCGGACGCCCCGGGAGCCGTGCCACTTATACCGCCGCCGGAGCCGTCGGTCCGCATCGCCTGCGCTGGAGGACGAGAGGGGCATGCGGCGACGGGCCCGGTCACAGGGGCGGGCCTCGCCCACGAGGGCCCCGAACGCCTAGCTAGGCCGCGCTCGCTGGCCGCTCCACGCGACGGCGTCGCGCTGCGCGTCGGGCGACGACCTGTCGGCGTCGGGCTCGCGCCGCTGCGCGGTGAAGGCTCCCTTCAGCCGGCGCCAGGCGAACCTGACCGCCGGGTTCTGCGACCGGGCGTACCACTCCTTCAGCCGCAGCACGTTCCTGGTCCAGGCGTACCAGCCGAGGAGCCCCGCCAGGGACGGGAAGAAGCCCCTGCCCTCGCAGTAGGCCTCGGCCTCGGAGGCCAGGACGAGGCGCTCGAGCGTGCGGACGACCCGGCGGTCCGCGCCGACGCGGCGGGCGAGCTCCAGGTTCTCCCTGATGAAGCTGACGTCGTTCTCGTCGTCGTGCCTCAGCCGCCGCGCGTAGTCGGGCGGCAGCTCGGGCGGGAAGGTCGGGGCCGAGCTCAGGCGCCCCAGCAGTTGCAGCGTCAGCATCGTCCTCACGCACTTGCTGCACCGACCGCAGTTGTCTGGACCCCCGTCGTTCTCGGTGCACACCCGCAGGTGCTGGACCGCCAGCGGCTCGTCGACGAGGAGCCCCGCGATCTTGTCGACGCGCGCGGCCTCCGCCCCGTCGTGGACGATCCGCACTAGCTCGGAGGACCACAGGCGGTCCGTGAGGGGCGTGCTCCCCCAGGGGAGCATGTCGCGGTAGGGGTGCGTCGAGGGGACCAGCGCCGCCCCGAGGCCCCGACCGAGCGAGTGGGCCACGCTCGCCAGCCCCGCGCCGTGGAGGTGGCGGCTCCAGTCGAGGGGGAAGACGTCGCGCAGGTTCGTCCAGCCGATGATGGTCTTCTTGCCCGTCGCCGCGGCGACCTGCTCGACGCGCCGCACGACGGGCTCGTGCTGCCCCCTGCCGTAGGTGGAGAGCGGCTTCTCCACGCCGAGGACGTAGATCAGGTAGCCGAGCATCGCGTCGTTGGCCGGCTTGAGGAGGGTGTAGAAGGAGTCGACGCCGAGCGAGAAGAAGCTGGCGCTGGCGCCGGCATCCACGCGCGACGGCGACGCCTCCTCGGCGGTCACCTCGACCTCGGAGAGCTCCTCCGGGTACCACTGCGAGAAGACGGCCTGGAGCTCCCGGGCGCCGCGCAGCAGGTCGGCCGAGACGGGCGCGTCGAGCCTCAGGGGCTCGGCGTAGAGCATCGACGCCACGAGCAGGACCGGGAAGAACGCGTCGGCCGACTCCCGCACGAACGGCCGGAGGTCCTCGCCGTACTCGAAGTACACCTCGACCGTCCCGGGTCGCCCGCGCCGCTCGACCCAGCCGGACAGCCGCACGCGGCCGTCCCTCGAGGCCGTCTCCAGGCCGACAAGCCGCATCGCGATCTCCTCCCCATGGCCCGAGCCGCGCTGAAGGGTCGCGGCGCCACCTTCCGGCGCCGCCAGCGCGGCGACGGGCCACCGAACGCCTTCGTCGGGGGCGAGGCTAGCAGCGGGTCGTTACCGTTCTGTAACGCGGGCGGCTGAGTTGAGGAGGGGCGGCCGAACGGCCGGCGGCGTCCTGCGACCTCACGGCGGCGAGGGACGGGCGGCTCACGCGGCCGAGCGGGTGGCCGCGTCCGGCAGGGGCAGGGTCATGTAGAAGGAGCTCCCCGAGCCCAGCGCGCTCTCGAAGCCGATCCGCCCGCCCATCGCCTCGACGAGGCCCTTCGCCACGGTGAGGCCCAGCCCGCTGCCGTGGCCGCGGCGGCTGCGCGCCGCGTCGGCCTGGTAGAAGCGCTCGAAGACGAACGGCTTGTGCTCCTCGGCGATCCCCTCGCCGGTGTCGGTCACGTAGAGCCTGACCTCGCCCCCGTCCGCCCTCGCGCCCAGCGTCACGCTGCCGCCCGCGGGCGTGTGGCGCAGGGCGTTCGAGAGGAGGTTGGAGAGGACCTGGATCATGCGGTCGCGGTCCACGTAGACCTCGGTCCGCGGGCCCGCGTCCTCGAGCCTCAGGTCCACGCCCTTGTCCTCGAAGACCGTCGTGAAGCGGTCGTAGGCGTCGAACAGGAGGTCGCCGGTGCCGCAGAGGGTGGGCCGCAGACCGACAGCGCGGGCGTCGAGCCTCGCCACCAGGAACAGGTCCTCCACGACGCGGCGCATCGCCTTCACCTCGCGGTTGATCGCCGCCGAGCCGGCCTGCGGTGACAGCACCCCGTCCGACATCGCCTCCCCGTAGCCCTGCAGGGCCGAGAGGGGCGTGCGCAGCTCGTGAGCGATGCTGGCGACCAGCTCGTTCCTCGACCGCTCGTGGCGCTCCAGCGCCTCGGCGAGCTGGTTGAAGTGCCGCGCGATCTCCGCCAGCTCGTCGCTCCCCGTCACCTTGAGGCGCTTGTCGTAGCGCCCCTCGGCCAGCTCACGGCTGGCGCGCGCCGTCCTGTCCACCACCTTGGCGATGCGCCGCGCCTCCAGGTAGGCCGTCGCGGCGGCCAGCAGGAGCGCCAGCGGCAGCGACGAGAGGAAGGCGCGGACCATCGTGCGCTGGTGCCCGTAGCTGAGCTGCTGGCGCAGCGCGATGCCGTCCTCCGTCGGCTCGACGAGGAGCTCGACGTGGTCGCGGTAGAAGAACGGTGACACGACGCCGGCCAGGACGATCAGCGACACGCTCACGACCAGGACGACGAGCAGGTGGCTCAGGAGGATGCGGGTGAACAGCCGCATCAGGCCTCCTTGAAGCGGTAGCCCACGCCGTGGACCGTCTCGATGAACGTGGGCCGCTCGGCCTCGTCGCCCAGCTTCCTGCGCAGGGCGGCGATGCGGACGTCCACCACCCGGGTCACGCCGGGGAAGTCCGGCCCCCACACCTTCTCGAGGAGCCGCTCGCGGTGCCAGACCATGCCGGGGTGCCGCGCCAGGACCAGCAGCAGGTCGAACTCGAGCCGCGTGAGCGGGACGGGCTGACCGTCGCGGTGGACCTCGCGGCTGGCGGAGCGGATCACCAGGCCGCCGTGGCGCAGCTCGTCGCTGGCCCCGCTGCGCCTCAGCAGCGCCTTCACGCGCGCCACGACCTCGCGCGGGCTGAACGGCTTGACCACGTAGTCGTCGGCGCCGATCTCGAGGCCGCGCACGCGGTCCTCCTCGCCGCCGCGCGCGCTGAGCATGAGGATCGGCAGCGACGGGCGCTCCTGCCTCAGGACGTCGGCGACGCGCCAGCCGTCAGTGCCGGGCAGCATCAGGTCGAGGATCACCAGCTCGGAGCCGGCGGCGAGGTCGAGCGCGCCGTCGCCCGTGGCCGCCTCGGCGACCTCGAAGCGCTCGTGCCGCAGGTACGACCTCAGCACCTCGCGGGTCGCCGGGTCGTCGTCGACGATCAGGATCCTGTGCATGAGGCCTCCGCCCCGACCCTCCCGGTCACGCCCCCATGAGCGACGCGCAACGCCTCTCCTCCGCGCTCCCCGGATTCTAGAGGCGCTCGGCCGATGCGGCGGTCTACGCGTCACTCGGAGGCGGCGATGCCCGGACGCGGGGCGCGACGCTCTCACCTCCGCACTCCCGCAGCTCGTTGATCCACAGGCTCATGCCCTCGCTGTCGGCCTCGCGGTAGCACAGCGACTCGCTGAACCTGGGGAGGCCCGTCACCTCGTCGAAGCGCACGACAGGAACACCGAACGAGGTCAGCTCGAAGTAGTGGCGGTAGGCGCGTCCGGCGTCGTGGGTGAAGCGGAACCGGGCAGGGAACGCGATGCCGCCGACCGTCATCCGCCCGCGGCCGCTGGTCACGGCCGACGTGCGCACGGGGACGGCGTCGCCGTAGAGGGCCGCGTAGAAGCGGGCCACCGGCGTGGGGAGCCCCGCGGGCGGGGGCAGCGTCTCGGTAGCGCCGGCGGACGCGCGCCCCCGGGGGCAACGCAGGCGACCCGTGCCGTTCGTTAGTACTCGGTGAGACGCGCCTGTTAAGCTGGTGTGAGCCTTGACTCCGCACGCCGACCCTCAGAGCCAGGCTGCGCAGGGGGAAGCCTCGCTCGTCGTCTTCGAGCTCGACGGTGACAGGTACGCCCTCGACGCCGCCATCGTCGACCGCGCCACGCGGGCGGCGCGCCCGACCGCCTTGCCGGGCGCTCCGCCCGTCGTCCTCGGCATCGTCGACGTCCACGGGGACGTGGTGCCGGTGCTCGACGTGAGGCAGAGGTTCGGCAAGCCGCGGCGCCCCATCGCCGCCGACGACGTCCTGGTCCTCGCCAGGACCGAGCGGCGGCCGGTCGCTCTGCTCGTCGACGCCGTCGACGGCGTCGAGTCGGTGCCGCGGGCGGCGATCGAGGTCGCCCGCGAGGTCCTGCCGGGGACGGACCTCGTCGCGGGCGTCGCGACCCTCGGAGACGGGCTGGTCCTCGTGCACGACCTCGAGAGGTTCCTGTCTCTGGACGAGCAGGCGGAGCTGGACCGCGCGCTGAACGAGCTTGGGGGACGCCGGGATGACGCGCGCGCTGACTGAGGACCTCGCCGCCGGCGTCAGCTCCCTCGTCGCCGCGCGGCTGGGCCTGGCCTTCCCGCCCAACCGCACGCGCGAGCTGGAGCAGGGCCTCAGCGAGGCCGCGCGCGAGTCGGGCAGCCGGAGCGTGGCCGCGTTCGCCGAGCGGTTGCTCGCCGCGCCGGTGGGCGCCGCCGAGCTGCGCCGCCTCGGACGGCACCTCACGATCGGCGAGACGTACTTCTTCAGGGACGCCGAGCTGTTCCGCGCCCTCGAGACCCAGGCGCTCCCGCGGCTGATCCGCGAGCGCGCCGGCACGACGCGCCGCCTGCGGCTCTGGAGCGCCGGCTGCTCGACGGGCGAGGAGGCCTACTCGCTGGCGATCCTCCTGGCGCGCCTGCTGCCGGTCCAGGACGGCTGGTCGGTCTCGATCGTGGGGAGCGACGTGAACCCCGCGGCCGTCCGCGTCGCCGAGGCGGGCGTGTACGGCGAGTGGTCGTTCCGGGCGACGCCCGACTGGGTGAGGCGTCGCTACTTCGTCGCCGTGGGGCGGAACGAGGTCCAGGTGGCGCCCTGGCTGCGCGAGCGCGTGAGGTTCACGGTCCACAACCTCGCCGAGGACCCGTACCCGGCGGGCGGGCCCGGGGCCGTCGACCTCGTCCTCTGCCGCAACGTGCTCATGTACTTCGCGCCCGGTCAGGCCCGGCGCGTCGTCCAGCTCTTCGGCTCCGTGCTGGCCGCGGACGGCTGGCTCGTCCCGAGCCCCTACGAGGCCTCCCCGGAGCTCTTCCGCGGCCTCGAGCGCGACAGGTCGGTCGACGTGCCCATGTACCGGCTTCCCGGGCGGGCCGAGCGCGCGCGGACCTCGCCGGCCGAGCGGGCGCGTACAGCGCTGGCCGACCGCGCGGGACCGGGCGCGGCCGCGCGCCCTACGCCGCCGCGACCCGCCGCTCCGGACACCGAGCCGCCGCGGTCGGGGACCGCCCCGCGCCCTCCGCGCCGCGCGGCCCCCGCGGGCGCCCGTCGCCTGCCCGCCGCGCCGAGGAGGGCCGCGAGCGGGGCCCGGCGGCCCGCCGCGCCCGAACGGCCCGTGAGCGGGGTCCCGCGTACCGCACCGACCGCGGACGGCGCCGCGCTGCTACGCCTGGCCAAGGAGGCGGCCGACAGGGGGAGCGTCGACCGCGCGGCCGACCTCTGTGCCGCGGCCATCGCGTCCGCCCGGGGCGACCCCAGGGCGCGCTACCTGCTGGCGACAGTCGAGCTCGAGCGCGGCAGCCCCGAGCGGGCGGCGCGCGCCCTGAGCGAGGCGATCTACCTGGACCCCGACTTCGTCCTCGCCCACGTCGCGCTGGCCTGCCTGCGGAGCGCGCAGGGCCGCCGCGCCGACGCGCGCCGCTCCTACGCCGCCGCCCTCGCCCTGCTGCACGCCAGGCCGCCGCACGAGGAGGTCGAGGGGTCCGAGGGCCTGACCGTCCTCGACCTCATCACCCTCGTCGACGTCGCCATGTCCGAGCTGGACGGCCGCGCACCGACGGCCCGCGCCGCCGTGGGCCCGGCCGGATGAGCCGCCCCGGGCGCACGGGAGGCGCGGAGGCGAGCCAGAGCCGCGCGGAGTGGTGGGACTCCGTCAAGGCCCGCCTGGCCGCGGCGACGAGGGAGCCGACCCCAGAAGAGGTGGGCAGGCTGCTGGCCGCGCGGGCGCGCGAGCTCGCCGCGCCGCTGGAGCCGGAGCGGGCGACCGGCGAGCTGCTTGACCACCTGGTGGTGGCGGTGGCCGGCGGCAGGTTCGCCGTCCCCGCCGCGTACGTGGGAGCCGTGCTGCCGCTCGGCCGCGTGACGCGCCTGCCCGGGACGCCGCCGTTCGTCCTGGGGCTCGCTCACCACCGCGGCGACGTGGTCTCTGTCCTCGACGCCGGGCGCCTCCTGGGCGTCTCCGGGGCGCGTCCCCCGGAGGGCGGCTTCCTCGTGCTGCTGCAGGAGGGAGAGATGCGCTTCGGCCTGGCCGTCGAGGACGTCCCCGGCGTGGAGGCGCTGGGGCGGGACGAGGTCGAGCCCGTACCGGCCGGCTCGGGCTGGGGCGGCGCCTACGCCTCCGGGGTCGCGCCCGGCGGCCTCGTCGTGCTCGACGCCGCGCGCCTGCTGGGCGACGAGGCCCTGATCGTCGGACATGACACCTTCCACCCTGCCCAGGAGGAGCAGACGACATGACCATCAGCCGCAGGTTGTTCCTCGGGTACGCCGTCGTGCTCGCGGTCTTCGCCCTCGTCACGGCGATCGCGATCTACAGCGTCAACGGCATACGCGCGCAGTACGAGGAGCTGAGCACGCGCGCCGAGCGCGCCGCCGACGTCGCGAACACCCTGGCGCTGCGCGTGCGCGACCAGGTGATCGACTTCCGCGGCGTCCTCCTCTACCCCTCCCTCGCCGCAGAGTTCCGGGAGGGCCTGGCGACGGCTCGCGCCGAGTTCGACGCCGCCCTGGAGTCGCTCCGCCAGCTCGGCCTGACGCCGCAGGAGGAGGCCCTCCTCGAGGAGATCGCCGCCCGCGAGCGGGAGCTGGCAGAGGGCCAGGACCGCTTCCTCGCGGAGGCGGTGACCGGCGACGACGGCGGGGTCGAGCGCTCGGAGGTGGAGCTCGCGGGACCCACCTCTGCCGTGCTCGACCTGGTCGGCGAGCTCCGTTCGCTGCAGGCCCAGGAGGTGGGCGACGCGCGCGTGGCGACGGCGCGGGCGGTCCGGTCGATCACCATCACGATGCTCGTCGTGGGCGGCATCGCCATCGTCGTGGGCCTGGCCACGGCCTTCTACCTCGGCCGGGCGATCACGAGGCCATTGAGGGAGGGCGTACTGCAGCTCACCGCCGCGGCCTCGCAGATCCTGGCCACGACCGCCGAGGTCGCCGCCGCCACGGCCGAGAGCGCCGGAGCCGTGAGCGAGACGACGGCGACGGTCGAGGAGGTGAAGCAGACCTCCCAGGTCGCGACGGACAAGGCCAAGCAGGTCGCCGACAGCGCGCGCCGCATGTCGGAGGTCGCGCAGGCCGGGCGGGACTCCATCGAGCGGACGATCGACGGCATGCACGACATCCAGGAGCAGATGAGCCTGATCGCCAGCACGATCGTGCAGCTCGCCGAGCAGAGCCAGGCCATCGGCGAGATCGTCGCCACCGTCAACGACCTGGCCGAGCAGTCCAACCTGCTGGCCGTGAACGCGGCGATCGAGGCGACGCGGGCGGGCGAGCACGGCAAGGGCTTCGCGGTCGTGGCGCAGGAGGTCAAGAGCCTGGCCGTCCAGTCGAAGCAGGCCACGGCCCAGGTGCGCACGCTGCTCGCCGACGTGCAGAAGGCGACCAACGCGGCGGTACTCGCCGCCGAGCAGGGCGACAAGGCCGTCGAGACCGGCGTCAAGCAGACGCTGGCGACCGGCGAGGTCATCAACACCCTGGCCGAGACCGTCGCCGCGGCGGCCGACGCGGCCACGCAGATCGTCGGCTCGAACCAGCAGCAGATGGTCGGCATGGACCAGGTCGCGCTGGCCATGGAGAACATCAAGCAGGCGAGCTCCCAGAACGTCGCGGGGACGCGCCAGGCCGAGGCCGCGGCGCGCGACCTGCAGGAGCTCGCCAAGAGCATCCGCAGGCTCATCTCGACAGAGGAGGCCTGACCCCGCCGAGGCGGCGGTAGCGAGATGAGCGACGCGGAGCTACTGAGGCGCCTCCTGGCGACCTTCTCCGCCGAGGCGGAGGAGAGGCTCGCCGCGATGTCAGCCGGCCTGTCGGCCCTGGCGGCCGGGGACCGCGATGCCGTCGAGTCCCTGTTCAGGGAGGCCCACAACCTCAAGGGCGCCGCGCGCGCCGTGAACATGACCGGCTTCGAGGCGGTCTGCCAGGCGCTCGAGAGCGTCCTCTCCGACGTCAAGCGCGACCGCCTGGCCGTCACGGCGGAGCTGACCGCCCTGCTGCAGCAGTCCGTCGACGAGCTGACGGCGATGCTCGCGGCCGGCGACACGGACACGCAGGCGGTCGAGCGCCTCGTGGGACGCCTCGAGGGAGCCGTCACGGGCGCCTGGGTCGAGCCCGCGGTCGGCGCCGTCGACGCGGCGCACGCCCTCGTGCCGCTCGCGCCCGAGCCGAGCGCGCCGGCGGCGGCGAGCGAGGCGCGGCGGGGCGGCGCGTCGCGCACGACCCAGGGCTCGGTGCGGGTCTCCACCGCGAAGCTCGACGAGGTGCTGTCGGACGTCGAGGCCCTCATGGAGCCCCGCCTGGAGGCCGAGCGCCTGGCCGCCCAGCTGGGGGAGGCGGTAGCTGCGGCCGTCGCCGCGGACGAGGAGCGGGCGCGGGCGCGCGCCGTGCTCCGCGACCTCGAGCGCCGGCTGCCCCCGGACGGCGAGGGCCTGGCGGCAGCGCTGCGCCGGGCCGCGGCGCTCCTCGAGCCGCCGCGCGGACGCGACCGGCTGGGTGCGCGGCTGGCGCAGCTCGCGCACGCGGCCGAGGACCACGCCCGCACCCTCCGCCGGCTCGGCACCAGCCTCTACGCCGACGTCAGGGAGCTCCAGGCCGTCGCCTTCTCGACCGTCCTCCAGCCGCTGGCGCGCACGGTCCGCGAGATGGCCCGCGCCCGGGGCAAGGACGTGAGGCTGGCGTTGGAGGGGGCGGACATCAGGGTCGACCGCGGGGTCCTCGAGGCGGTTAGGGACCCCCTGCTGCACCTGCTGCGCAACGCCGTCGACCACGGCATCGAGGCGCCCGAGGTCCGCGCCGCCGCCGGCAAGCCGCGGCAGGGCACGGTCCGCGTCGGCGTGGCGCCCAGGGACGGCGCGACGGTCGAGGTCGTCGTCGCCGACGACGGCGCCGGCATCGACCTGGACGCGCTGCGCCGGGCCGCCGCCGACCTCCTGGGCGTAGCTGACCGGGCCGACCTCACGGAGCGCGACCTCATCGAGCTCGCCTTCCGCTCCGGCGTCACGACCAGCCCGGTCATCACCGACCTCTCGGGCCGCGGCCTGGGGCTCGCGATCGTCCGCGAGCGCGTCGAGCAGGTAGGGGGGCGCGTGGAGGTCGAGACGAGGGCCGGCCGGGGCACGGAGTTCAGGCTCACGCTGCCGCTGGTGCTCGCCACGTTCAGGGGCGTGGTGGTCCGCCTCGGCGAGGACGCGTTCGTGGTCCCGTCCGCCGGCGTGGACCGGGTCCTGAGGGTGCGCCCCGACGACCTGCACGGCGCCGGCGACCGCCGGACCGTCGAGGTTGACGGCGCGCAGGTCGGCTGGGCGAGGCTCGACCAGCTGCTCGGCCTGCCGGCGACCGAGGCGGCGGGGGCGGAGTGGTCCGTCGCCGTCGTGGTCGCTGGTCCGCCGCGGGTGGCGCTCGAGGTCGACGAGGTCATCGAAGAGCGCGAGGTGGTCGTGAAGCCCCTGGGCCCGCAGCTGAGGCGCGTCAGGCACCTCGCCGGTGCCACCGTCCTGCCCGACGGTCGGGTGGCTCCGGTCCTGAACGTCCCGGACGTCCTCCAGGCGCTGAGCACGGCCGTCAGGGCGACCGGCCGGCCGGAGCGCGCGGGCCGGGACGACGCCGACGGGGCGCCCCGGCGCGTGCTCGTGGTCGAGGACTCGATCACCTCGCGCTCGCTGTTCAAGGGGATACTGGAGGCCGCCGGGTACAGGGTCACCACGGCCGTCGACGGGATCGACGCGTTCCTGAAGCTGGAAGCGGAGCCGATAGACCTGATCGTCACCGACGTCGACATGCCGAGGCTCAACGGCCTCGAGCTCACCGCCCGCGTCCGCGCCGACAAGCGCTTCGCCGAGCTGCCCGTCATCCTCATCACGAGCCTGGGCTCCCCGCTCGACGTCGAGCGGGGCGTCGAGGCCGGCGCGAACGCGTACATCGTCAAGAGCGAGTTCGACCAGCGCGGCATGCTCGACACGGTGCGGCGGCTGATCGGATGAACGGGCGGCTCAGGGTGCTGGTGGTCGAGGACTCGCCGGTGGCGCGCGAGCTGCTCGTGCACGTGCTGGGCGCGGACCCGCGGCTCACGGTCGTGGGCACCGCCGCCGACGGCGAGCAGGCCGTGGACGCCGTGCGCCGCCTGCGGCCCGACGTCGTCACGATGGACCTGCACATGCCGCGGATGAACGGCGTGCAGGCGACGAAGCGGATCATGGAGACGCAGCCCACCCCGATCGTCGTCGTGAGCGGGAGCGTGGAGCCGGTGGAGGTGGCCACGGCGATGGCCGCGATCGAGGCCGGCGCCCTCGTCGCCGTGCCCCGCCCGCCGGGCCCCGGTCACCCGGACCACCGCGCCTCGGCCGAGTCGCTCCGCAGGACCGTGAGGCTGATGGCGGAGGTCAAGCCGGTGCGTCGCTGGCCGGAGGAGCGCAGGTCCCGCGCGGCCGCTCGCGCCGCCGGCCCGGCGGGCGCCCTCGCCAGGGGAGCGCGCGTGCGCGCGGTGGGCATCGGTGCGTCGACTGGCGGCCCGCCGGCGCTGCGCACCGTCCTCGCCGCGCTGGGCTCGGGGCTCCCCGTGCCGGTCCTCGTCGTGCAGCACATGTCGCCCGGGTTCATCGAGGGGCTCGCCAGGTGGCTGGAGGACGCGACCGGCCTGCCGGTCCGCGTCGCGTCCGACGGCGACAGGCTCGTCGCCGGGCACGTCTACCTCGCCCCCGACGAGCGGGAGATGGGCGTGACCCCGGAGGGTCGCGTCGCCCTCACGTCGAGCGCGGCGCGCCCGGGCCTCAGGCCCTCTGTGGGCCACCTGTTCCGCTCGCTGAGGGACGTGTACGGGGCCGGGGTCGTGGGCGTGCTGCTCACGGGCATGGGCAGGGACGGCGCCGCGGAGCTCAGGGAGCTGAGGGAGGCGGGCGCCGTCACCATCGCGCAGGACCAGGCGTCGTCGGTGGTCCACGGGATGCCGGGGGAGGCGATCCGCCTCGATGGGGCCAGCCACGTGCTGCCACTCGAGGAGATCGGGCCGGCCGTGAGGCGCCTCGCGACGGCGACGGGACCGGGAAGGCAGGGGTAGGGATGGAGGAGATGGCAAGCGGAGGACCGGGGGGCCGCCTGATCCTCGTGGCCGAGGACAGCCGCACCGAGGCGGAGGGCCTGCGCGTCCTGCTCGAGCAGGAGGGCTACGAGGTGGTGTGGGCGGCCGACGGGCGTCAGGCGCTGGAACTGGCGCGGAAACGCCGCCCCGACGTGATCATCAGCGACATCGTCATGCCCGAGCTGGACGGCTACGGGCTGTGCCGGTCCGTGAAGGACGACCCCCGGCTCTCCGACGTGCCCGTCATGCTGGTCACCACGCTGTCCGAGCCCTCCGACGTGATCAAGGGCCTCGAGGCCGGCGCCGACCACTTCATCCGCAAGCCGTACCGCGCCCGCTACCTCCTGTCGCGGCTCAACTACCTGATGGCCAACAGGGCGCTCCGCGAGGACCAGCGCATGCAGATGGGCCTCGAGCTGCGCCTGGGGGGCAAGACGCACTTCATAAGCGCTCAGCGCCAGCAGATCCTCGACCTGCTGATCTCGACGTTCGAGCAGGCGGTGGACCTCAACGCCGAGCTGGTGCGCAAGCAGCGCGAGGTGACGCAGGCGAACCTCGTGCTCGCCCGCCTCTACGGCCTGGCCAGGGCCCTGAACCAGGCCGCCTCGACCTCGGAGGTCGTGGAGGTCGCGCGGCGACGGCTGTCCGAGATGCCGGGCGTCGCGGCGGTCGACGTGGCCGTGAGGGGCGGCGAAGGCGACGCGCCGGACGCCGGCGCCGGGGGACCGGCGTCCGCCGCGGGCGTGCCCATCAGGCTGCCGCTGGTGTCGCGCGGGCAGGAGGTCGCGTCGATCTCGCTGACGTGGACGGGCGGGGAGCTCGACCCGGCCACGCGCGCTCGCCTCGCCGCCCTGGCCGACCAGGTGGCGGTGGCTCTCGACCGCGCGACGCTCTACGAGGGGCTCGAGAGGCTGGTGGACGAGCGCACGGCGGCGCTCACGGCCGAGGTCGAGGAGCGCCAGAGGCAGGAGGCCAGGGTCGCCAGGCTGAACCGGTACTACTCCGTCCTCAGCCAGATCAACACGACGATCGTGAGGGTGCGGACCCGGCGCGAGCTCTTCGAGCGCGCGTGCGCCACCGCGGTCGAGAAGGGCGGCTTCGCCTTCGCGTGGATCGGCACGTACGCGGCCGACGGCGGCGCGCTGGTGCCGGAGGCCAGCGCGGGCGGCGACGACCGCTTCCGAAGCCTCATCGACCTGGGCGCGGCGGAGCCGGCGGGCACGGGCTTCGCGCCGGGCACCGAGCGCGAGGTCGAGCCGCTGGTATGGGACGACACCGGCGCGGGTCGCCCCGAGGTGCCGTGGTCCGACGCCGCCCTCGCGCTGGGGTGCCGCTCCGCGGTGGTCCTGCCGCTGCGCTCGGAGTCCCGCCTGGTGGGCGCCTTCACGCTGTTCGCCGCCGAGACCGGCGTGTTCGACGACAGGGAGATGGGCCTGCTGACGGAGATCGCGGCCGACGTCTCCTTCGCGCTCGACTACATCAGGAACGAGGAGAAGATCCGCGAGCTCGCCTACTTCGACAGCGTCTCGGGGCTGCCGAACGCCGCCTACCTCGCGGAGTGGCTCGGGTCGGCCCACGACCCCTCCGAGCCGGGCCACCACCCCCCGCGGACAGCGCCGGCCGGCGTGGTCGTCGTGGGCCTCGACCGCTTCCAGGCCATCAACTACAGCCTCGGCAAGGACGTGGGCGACGAGCTGCTGCGCGCCGTGGGCGAGCGCATGCGCGAGGTGGCTCCCTTCGGGGCGGTCGTCGCCCGGCTGCGGGGGGACAAGTTCGCCCTGGCGGTGCGGGGCGGCGACGCCGACGCCGCCGACGCCTACGCGCGCCGCCTGATCGCCGCGCTGTCGCTCCCGTTCACGGTGGGTCAGCACGAGGACCTGTTCGTGGGCGCGAGCGCCGGGGTCGCCGTCTGCGGCGAGGCCGACGCCGGCGCCGAGGAGCTCGTGCAGCGCGCGGAGATCGCGATGTACCGCGCCAGGCAGGACCGCCCCGGCGGCTACCTGAAGCACTCGGCCGCGATGAGCGCCGAGGCCGAGGAGCGCCTCGAGCTGGAGAACGCCCTGCGCAACGCCGTGGCGGCGCGCGAGCTGACGCTGCACTACCAGCCCGTCGTCGACCTCGCCACGAGGCGCCTCGACGCCGTCGAGGCGCTCGTCAGGTGGGAGCGGCCCGGCGTCGGCCCGGTGTCGCCGGCGAGGTTCATCCCGCTGGCCGAGGAGACGGGCATCATCACGGCCCTGGGGGCGTGGGTGATCGAGGCGGCCAGCGCCCAGGCGAGGGCCTGGAGCGAGGACGGCCGCACCCCGCCCCGCGTGGCCATCAACCTCTCCGCCCGCCAGTTCCACCAGCCGGACCTCTACGAGCAGGTCATGGAGACCATCGCACGCACCGGCGTCGACCCGCGCCTGCTGACGTTCGAGATCACCGAGAGCCACCTCATGCACGACGTGGAGGCGTCGCGCACCGTGATGGCCCGGCTCGTCGAGAAGGGGCTGCGGTTCTCGCTCGACGACTTCGGCACCGGCTACTCGAGCCTCGCCTACATCTCGGGGCTCCCGATCACCAGCCTGAAGATCGACCGCTCCTTCGTGCGGGACCTCGGCGCCGGCACCAAGCAGCGAGCGATCGTGGAGGCGATGATCTCGATGGCCAAGAGCCTCGGCCTCAAGGTCATAGCGGAGGGCGTGGAGACGAGGGAGCAGCTCGAGTTCCTCGAGGCGCTCGGCTGCGACGCCGTGCAGGGCTACTACTTCGCGCGTCCGCTGCCGGCAGCGGACCTCGATCGCTACCGCGAGGGCCGGCTCGGCCCCGCGGCGGTCTGAAGGGCTCGGGACCCGCGGCGGGCACCTCGCGGCCGTGACGCCGCGTGGAGCGGGAACCGGCGGCGCGGGCGTCTCGCACCCGCGGCGCCGTGAGAGGCTCAAGCCCCGACCAGGCGCACCTCGGGGCTCGCGAACGCGACCTCGCCGGACCTGACCGTGAGCAGGCAGGCGAACCGCCGCTCGGCGACCCTCTCGATCCCGCGCGAGTCCCAGACCCTCAGCGGGCGGTCCTCGAGCCGCAGCACGGCGATGTCGGCCGGCGCGCCCACGTCTAGAGCGCCCGAGACCCCGGGAGGCTGCGAGCGCCCCGTGGCTCCCCGCAGCACGCCGGACGGCAGCGCGGTGACCGCGCGCAGGACCCGCTCGAGCGTCTCGCCCGCGGCGAGCGCCTTCGCCATCACGGTGGTCATGTCGAAGGCCGGCCCCAGCACGGACCGCCGGTGCAGGTCGGTGCTGATGACGGCCGGCGGGAGGCCGGAGCGCGCCCACGCCTCGGCGGCCGGGAACGAGAAGCTGCCGCTGCCGTGCCCCACGTCCAGCACGACGCCCCGCTCGACCGCCGCGACGGCCTCGGGGCGCGGGCGCCCGTCCTCGCCGACCACGCAGTTGTCGTAGGGGGTGAAGCAGTGGGTGAGGACGTCGCCGGCGCGCAGGTGGTCGAGCACGGTGGCCAGGTCGGGCGGCGCCTCGCTCACGTGGACCATGACCTTGAGGCCGGTCTCGTCGGCGGCGCGGCGGACGGCGGCCAGCGCCGCGGCGGCGTTGGGGCCGACCGTGTTCGGCGAGGCCCGCAGCTTGAAGCCCACGACGAGGTCGGGGTGCTCGCGCGCCACGCGCACGGCGGCCTCGACGTCGAGGGCCGCTGGCGACAGCAGCTCGCCGGATGGAGCGGCCAGCCCGCCGGCGGCGACGTTCAGGAACGCGAGCGCCCTGACCCGGGCGGCGCGCAGCCGCGGGGCCAGGCCGGCGAACGTGTACGGCCCGGCGCTGCCGGCGTCCACGACGGTCGTGACGCCGCTCCGCAGGCTGACCTCGTCGACGTCGATGCCCCAGTAGGTGGCGCCGGGGTAGGCGTGCACGTGCAGGTCCACCAGGCCGGGCAGCGCCAGCGCGCCCGCCAGGTCGGCGGACCGCGGCGCCAGCGCCGGGTCGATGCGGTCCTCCACGGCGGCGATCACCCCGCCCGCGACGCCCACGTCGGCGCGTCGCCACGCGCCGTCCGGCCCCGGCACGCGGCCCCCGTGCAGGACGAGGTCGTAGGCGCGGGTCGTCACGGGCTCAACCCGCTACCAGGCTCGCCATCCGGTCCAGGTCGGGGAAGGCCGGCAGCGCGAAGGCGCCGGAGAGCTGCCGCGCCGCGCGCAGCAGCTCGAACTCGCCGCCCACGGACCCGACGAGCTGCATGCCGATCGGCAGGCCCTCGTCGCTCAGGCCGACCGGCAGCGACACGCCCGGGTGGCCGGAGATGTTGAAGGGCGAGGTGTAGGCGGCGTTGCCGCCGCGGCGGTGCGTCTCGGGGTTCCGCGCTGTCGAGGTCCGCGTCACCGGGCTGGTGGGCGTGAGGATGACGTCTACGTCCGCGAGCACCGCGTCCACCTCCCGGCGCACCAGCTCGCCGACGCGCAGGGCGTGGAGGTAGTCGGCGGCGGTGAGGCAGGCGCCGGGCAGGTTGTAGAAGGCGGCGCTGGCGCCGTAGCGGCCGCGGTCCTTGGCGGGCCCCTCGTGGTCGAAGTAGTGCTCGGCCGCGATGACGACGAAGTTCGCCCTGACGCCGTCGCGGAGGATGCTCAAGGTGGGCGGCGGCAGGCGTACCACCTCGTGGCCGAGGTCCTCCACGGCGCGCACCGTGGCGTCGAACGCCGCCCGCACCGAGTCCTCCATGCCCACCTCGGCGACGTAGCCCTCGGGCACGGCCACGCGCAGCCCGCGCGGAGAGGAGCGCACGTGCTCGACCCAGGCGGCCGGCTCCAGGCGCAGGCGCTCGGCGGCGCCGTCCTCGTCTGGGTCGATCAGCAGGGCGGCCAGTACCGCCGCCGCGTCCTCGGCGGCGCGGGCGAGCACGCTGACCTCGGAGACGCGCCCCTCCGAGACGCCCGCCGACGGCACCCGTCCGTGGCCCGGCTTGAGCCCGAACAGCAGGTGCTGCCCGGCGGGCAGGCGTGCCGAGCCGCCGCCGTCGGTGCCGAGGGCGAACATCGCCAGGCCGGACGCCAGCGCCGCGCCGCCGCCGCTGCTCGAGCCGACCGAGTACTCCTCGGGCAGCCAGGGGTTCCGCGGCGGCGGGTTGAGGTCGTCCTCGCGCGGCAGGCTCCAGCCGAACTCGTTGAGGTTGTGCTTCCCGACCAGCACGGCGCCGGCGGCGCGGAGGCGGCGCACGGCCTCGGCGTCGCGTCGCGGGCGCCAGTCGCGCGTGAGCGGAGAGTTGTACGTGCAGCGCAGGCCCGCGGCCGGGATGCTGTCCTTGGCGCCGAACGGTACGCCGTGCAGCAGGCTGCGCAGCCCTTGCGTCGCCAGCTCGTCGGTGAGCCTGGCGGACGCGGCCAGGGCGCCCTGCCCGTCCACGGTGACGTAGCTGCGCACGGCACCGTCGTAGCGGGCGATCCGCTCGAGCTGGGCGTGCACGAGGTCGAGCGGGGTGAGGTCGCCCCGGGCCAGCGCGCTCGCGGCGTCGGTGAGGCTGCCGAGGAGGACTTCGTCGGGCACGGGCCGCGGCCGGCCGGGTCCCGGCGGCGGCGCGAGCTCCTCCGCGCGTTCCCGACCTGGGCGGTTCGCGTAGGCGGCCCGCAGGGGCAGGGCCTCTCGCAGCCCCTCGAGGCCGGGCGTCGCGACCTCGCGCAGGCGGTCGG
Organism: Trueperaceae bacterium; assembly: GCA_036381035.1. Lineage (NCBI taxonomy): Bacteria > Thermotogati > Deinococcota > Deinococci > Trueperales > Trueperaceae > Trueperaceae bacterium. The sequence goes on from DASVDQ010000079.1 coordinate 31,588, forward strand.
CGAGGTCCCACGTGTCCCTCACGTACTCCACCAACCGCGCCCGCTCGTCGGCGCTCAGGTCCAGCTTGGCTCGCGCGGCGAACGCGGCGACGATCGCGTGCGGGTCGGGAACCTGGTCGGACATCGCTGCCTCCTACCGGACCGTGCTCGGCCACGGTCGCTCTGCCTGCGGGGCCGCCGGCCTCGGACGCTGCGCTTGCGGCGCCGCCGGCTTCGGTCGCTCTGCCTGCGGGGCCCTAACCGGCCGCTCCACTGCGGGGCCGTACTTGACGCCGTAGAAGCTGATATGTAACATTTCAGATATTACAGCACAAGTCAGGCTCGTCAAGCCGAGAGGCCCGGCCAGGGGCCGGTAGCGAACGAGGAGCTCGGCGAGAAGCCAGCGAGGGTCGAAGAGCTGAGAAGCCAGCGAGGGTGGAGGAGCTCGGCGAGAAGCCACGAGGGTCGAGGAGCCCGCGAGAAGCCGGTACGAGAGAAGGAGCCGAGCGAGCGGCCGAGACGAGGAGACGAGCCGTGCCGAGCCGCCGCCGGCGCGGCGGGGCCCAGGAGGCGAGGGCGATGGAGCAGCCCCTCACAGCGATCCGCACCGAGCGCGTCACGGACACCGTCTACCAGGTCCTGCGCGAGCGCATCGTCGAGCAGCAGTTCCCGCCGGGGAGCAAGATCAACGTCGACGAGATCGCCAGGCAGCTCGACGTCAGCCGCACCCCGGTCCACGAGGCGCTGGCCATGCTGGCCACCGACGGCCTCGTGGAGGTGCGCCCGCGCCGCGGCACCTTCGTCACCGAGTTCACCACCACCGACTACGCCGAGACCCTCGACATCAGGCGGGCCCTCGAGGTGCTCGCCTGCGAGACCGCCTGCGCCAACGCGACCGACGCCGACATCGCCGAGCTGCAGGCGCTCGTCGACGGGATGCCGGAGACGGTCAGGAACGCCTCCAGCCCGGCCGAGGCCGCGCGCGTGCACGACGCGAAGAACCTCGAGTTCCACCTCAAGCTCGTCGGGCTCTCGAAGAACCGCCGCCTCATCGCCCTCTACGCCGACCTGCGCGCCCACCTGAAGATCGCCAGGGCGCACGTCGACGCCACGGGGTGGCTGGCGCGCGTGCCCCAGGAGACGCGCGAGCACCGGGAGATCGTGAGGGCCCTGGCCCGGCGCGACGCCGAGGCCCTGAAGGCCGCCCTGGACGCCCACCTCAGGCGCTCCGCCGCCTCGCTGATAGGTGACATCACGCGCGCCGAAGGGAGGGAACCAGCCAGCAAGGAAGCCCCGGTCTCCCCCGACGCAACCCACTAAGGAGGAAGCATGTACAGACCACGCTTCAGTCGCGCAGTGGCGGCCGCGCTCGTCGCCGGCGCCCTCGCCATGGGCTCCGCGACCGCGCAGAACATCACGCTCGACATGCCGTCGTGGCAGGTGACCGAGCCCGGCACCTCGGACTGGTGGAACGCGCTCATCGACGAGTTCGAGGCGCAGCACCCCGGCGTCACGATCGCGTTCACCCACGAGCCGTTCGCCAGCTACAACGACAAGATGGTCACCCGCTTCGCGGCCGGCGACCCGCCCGACATCCTCCACCTGCCCGCCGCGAACTTCATGATCTACGCCCAGGAGGGCTGGCTCACCCCGCTCGACGACCGGCTCGCCGAGTCCGGCAGCCCCGTCCTCGACGAGTGGACCCCGGTCCAGGCCTCCTGCCAGTACGAGGGCCAGACCCTGTGCGTGATCGTCCTCGGCTACGGCTACGTGCTCGGCTGGAACCAGGCCGCGTTCGAGGAGGCTGGCCTCGACGGTCCCCCCACCAACAGCCAGGAGCTGATCGAGTACGCCAGGCGGCTCACCGTCGACAAGGACGGCGACGGCACGATCGACCAGTACGGCATCGCGTTCCCCACCGTCACGCACGCCGGGGTCGAGTCCTACGCCACCGCGTTCCTGTTCGAGGCGGACCCCGACGGCCACTGGGTCGACGCCGACGGCCAGCTCAACCGCGACGCCGCCAAGGCGGCCTGGGCCGTGATGAAGCAGCTCGTCGACGACGGCTCGGTGCCGCTCGGCCTCGACAACAACGGCAAGCGCCAGTACTTCGTCGAGGGACGCGCCGCGATGATGTTCGAGGGCCCGTGGATCCAGGGCAACATCGACAGCGCCGCGCCCGAGGTCCGCGAGGGCCTGCGCGTGGCCCAGCTGCCGCTGAACGGCCAGGTCTACGGCGGGGCCTCCAACGTCCTCGCCATCCCCGCCGGCCTCGACCCCGAGCGCGAGCAGCTCGCCTGGGAGTTCATCGAGCTGTTCACCTCCCAGGAGTGGCAGGAGAGGTACGCGACGATCGCCGGCCAGCCGCCGGCCCGGGCGGGCGTGCTCTCGGACGAGATCCTCGCCGAGAACCCCAACATGCAGCAGTACGTCCAGGCCGCCGACAACGCCCGCGACTACGTCCCGCCGGGCCTGGAGGAGGAGTACACCCGCTTCCGCGACCTCGTCGTCGAGTCGACCCTGGCGGTCGTGGTGCAGGGCCAGGACCCCGACGCCGTGCTCGACGACATGCAGGCCGAGATCGACCGCATGCTCAGGTAGTCGCCGCTCGCCCCCGGGGCGCCGCGCTCAGGCGGGCGCCCCGGGCGGTCCCACCGCGACGCACCCGAGGCGCCGACGGAGACCGCTCGTGACCGCATCCGAGCCCCTCGTGACGCTCGCCCACGACCACGCCGGAGGCCCGACCACGTGACGATGAGCCCCATCAGCCTGGGCGCCGCGCGCCGGCGCCGGCCGACCCGCAGCGCGCTCCGCAGCCGCGTCTACGCGTTCGCGCTGCTGGCGCCGGCGATCCTCGTCGTCCTGCTCGTGATCGTCTACCCGCTCTTCATGGCGGCGCGGATGAGCCTCCACGACATCGAGATCTTCAGGGTGGACCGCGGCATCACGGGCGAGGTGAGCCTCGACAACTTCCGGTCGATGTTCGGCGACAGGGCGTTCTGGCGGTCGCTGCGCGTCACGCTCTACTACGTCTTCTTCGGGGTGGCCGGCTCGTTCGGCGTCGGCCTCTTCACCGCCGTGCTGCTCAACCAGCCGTTCCGCGGTCGCACCCTGGCGCGCGTGCTCATGGTCCTGCCCTGGCCCGTCCCGGGCGTGGTCGCCGCGACCATCTTCATCTGGCTCTTCGACTCGTCGTTCGGCGTCGTCAACTACCTCCTGCTGCGCGGCGGCCTGGTCGACCGGCCCGTGCAGTGGCTCACGCAGCCGGTCCCGGCGCTGGCGGCCGTGACCGCGGCCACGATCTGGAAGGGCTACCCGTTCTTCACGATCTCGCTGCTGGCCGGCATGCAGTCGGTGCCCAAGGAGCTCTACGAGGCCGCGCGCGTCGACGGCGCCAGCCCCCTGCAGCAGTTCCGGTTCATCACCGTGCCCGCGCTGCGGTCGGTCATAGGTATCTCGCTCGTCATCGCCACCCTGTGGCAGTTCAGGGTGTTCGACATCATCTTCGTCATGACCGGCGGCGGGCCCTCGGGGGCCACCGAGACCCTGGCCGTCCAGATCTACCGCGAGGCCTTCCAGTACTTCGAGATGAGCTACGCCGCCGCCGTCGGCATGGTGACGCTGGCGCTCTCCGTGATCAGCACGTTCTTCTACCTGCGCCTGACGTCGAGGTCGTTCTACTGATGCCGCGCCGCCGAGCGACCACCGTACTGATCTACGCGCTGGTCATCGCCACCCTGGTGGTCCTGCTCTTCCCCTTCTACTGGATGTTCATCACGGCCATCAGGCCGGGCAACCAGCTCCTGTCCTACCCGCCGCGGTTCTTCCCCGACGACGGCACGTTCGCCGCCTTCGCCAGGGTGCTGCGCGAGGGCGACATCTTCGTCTGGTTCAAGAACTCCGCCATCGTCACGGTCCTCACGATCCTCGTCGCCGTGCCCGTGTCGTCGCTGGCCGGCTACGCGATGTCGCGCTTCTCCTTCCGCGGCGTCCGCGAGACCGGCTACCTGCTGCTGACCGCGCGCATGCTGCCCGCCAGCCTGCTGATCATCCCCCTCTACGCGATCTTCGGTCAGCTCGGCCTCATCAACAGCTTCGCCGCGCTGATCATCGCCAACACCACGTTCATCGTCCCGTTCGGCGCGTGGATGATGAAGGGCTTCTTCGACAGCATCCCCCGCGACCTCGAGGACGCCGCGATGATCGACGGGACCTCGGCGTTCATGGCCCTGGCCCGCGTCGTCGTGCCCCTCTCGCTGCCCGGCCTGGCGGCCACCACGATCTACTGCGCGATCCTCACCTGGGGCGAGTTCGTGTTCGCCGCGACCCTCATGTCGGGCGAGTCGCGCTGGACGGGCCCCATCGGCATCGCCTCGTTCAACCAGCAGTACCAGGTGCAGTGGGACGAGATAATGGCCGCTTCACTCGTGTTCGTCGTGCCCGTGATCCTGCTCTTCTCGTTCCTCGAGCGGTTCCTGGTGCAGGGCATCGCGGCCGGAGGTGTCAAGCAATGAGTCGCTTACGAGGCATCATCCCCATCCTGCCAACGCCCTTCACCGACGACGGCGCCGTCGACGAGGCCGGGATGCGACGGGTGGTGAGCTACGTCCTCGCGGCCGGCGCGCACGGCGTGGCGTTCCCGGCCATGGCCAGCGAGTTCTACGCCCTCACGGAGGCCGAGCGCCTCCGCCTCACGGAGCTGATCGTCACCGAGGTGGGCGGCGCCGTGCCCGTCGTCGGCACCGCCACCGCGACGAGCCCGCAGGGGGCCGTCGAGCTGGCGCGGGCGGTGGAGAGGGCCGGTGTCGACGCCGTCATGGTGATGCCCCCGTACGTCGTGCGCGACGGTCTGCCCGCCACGATCAGGCTGTTCGAGCGCCTGGCCGCGGCGGTGGACCTGCCACTGATCGTCCAGAACGCCCCGCCGCCCCTCGGCTCCGCCTACGCGCCGGACACGATCAGGGACCTCATCGAGAAGGTGCCCCAGGTCCGCTACGTGAAGGAGGAGACGGCCCCCGGCGGCCAGCGGATCACGCGCCTGCTCACGGACCCGCCGCCCGCCCTCGAGGGCGTGTTCGGCGGCGCCGGCGGACGCTACATCGTCGACGAGCTCAACCGCGGCGCCCTGGGGGCGATGCCCGCCTGCGAGCTCACCGAGGTCCACGTGAGGATCTACGAGCTGCACCGCGCCGGCGACGTGGCCGCCGCCAGGGCGCTCTACAACCGCAGCCTCCCGCTGCTCACGTTCCAGGCCGTGTTCCGCATGGACATGACCAAGGAGGTGCTGAGGCGGCGCGGCGTGCTGCGCTCGAGCCACGTCAGGGTGGGCGCGATCCCGCTCGACGCCGTCGACCACGCCGAGCTGGACGCCCTGCTCGCCGAGGTCGAGGACCTGCTCATCGCCCCGGTGCCGGCCTGAGGCCCGCCGTGGACGCTGCCGCAGCGGCGCGGGTGATGCGGGCGGCCGCCGAGAGGGCGATGGCCTACCCGTACAAGGTGTGGGGCTTCGGCGAGGACGTCTGCCTCCGCGCCCTGCTCGAGGTGGGGAGGGCGACGGGCGACGCGCGCCCCCGCGAGTTCGTCGCCGGCCTGGTGCGTCCGTGGTGCGAGGCCAGGACGGCTCCCGGCTCGCCCGACCCCCTGCCGTACGCCGACCACGTGGCCCCCGGCGTCGTGGTCCTGGAGCTCTACGAGGCCAGCGGCGACGCCGTCTACCTGGAGGCCGCCCTGAGGCTGGGCGAGCTCCACCTGAGCTTCCCGGCGGCGAGCGGCGTGAGGGTCCATCGCCCCGACCTGCCCGGGCTCAGTGACCTGATCTGGGTGGACTGCCTCGCCCTGGACGGGCCGTTCCTCGCGCGCCTCGCGAACGTCACGGGCGACGGCAGGTGGCGCGCCCTGGCCATCGAGACGACGCTCGCCTACGCCCACACCCTGCTCGACGAGGACGAGGGCCTCTTCAGGCACGGCTACGACACGCGGCGCCGGGAGCGGAGCGAGTGCTGCTGGGCGCGGGGCAACGGCTGGGCGATGCACGGCCTGCTCGACACGATCGTCGAGCTGCCCGACGCGCACCCGGGCCGCGGGGTGCTCGGGGCGCTGCTGGAGCGGCAGCTGCGCACGGTCGCGTCCCTCCAGCACCCCTCGGGCCACTGGCACACGGTGCTCGACGACCCCTCCACGCCCCTGGAGTCCTCCGCTGCCGCCTTCTACGCCTCGGCCGCGCTGAAGGCCCGTCGGCACGGTCTGCTGGGCTCGGTGCCCGGCCTGGACGCGATGGTCGAGGCGGCCGTAGGGGCGCTCCTCGCCGTGGTCGACCCGGCCGAGGGAAGGGGCGAGCCGGGGGCGCTGCCCGTCTCCCACGCCACGCCCGTCGGCGGGCGCGACACCTACGCGAACGCCCCCGTCGGCGTCTTCCCCTGGGGCCAGGGGCCGCTGCTGCTCACCCTCCTCGAGGTGACGGCAGCGGCGCGCGGACGACCCGGAGGGGTCGCGGCATGAGCCCCGGCGGCGAGGCGGCGGGAGGCCCGGTGGGGTCGCCGCGTGCGTGCCGGAGGGACGGCCGCATGGAGACCGGAGGAGTCACGTCATGAAGATCGCCAGCATCGAGGCCATGGTCCTGAAGGCGCCCGTGCCGGGGATCGGCACCTGGAGGGCCGCCAGCTTCGCCGTGCCGTTCCGGTTCGCCGAGACGACGCTGGTGCGGGTGACCAGCGACGAGGGCCTCGTCGGTTGGGGCGAGGTGCACGCGCCCGTCGCCCCCGAGGTCTCGAAGGCCGCGATCGACGCGCTGATCGCGCCGCACCTCCTCGGGAAGGACCCTCTCGACCCGGCGGTGCTGTGGGACCAGCAGTACGCGCTGATGCGCCCGCGGGGGCACGCCCTCGGCTTCATGCAGGAGGCGATGAGCGGGGTGGACATCGCCCTCTGGGACCTGGCGGGGAAGGCCCTCGGCGTGCCGGTCTACACCCTGCTCGGCGGCAGGCGCCGCGAGAGCGTGCGCACCTACGCCAGCGTGCTGCAGTGGCTCGAGCCGGGGGACCTCGCCGAGGCGGCCGTCCGCTACCGCGACCTGGGCTTCACCGCCCTGAAGCTGAAGGTGGGGCAGGACCCGCGCGTCGACAGGCTCAAGGCCGAGAGGGCCCGCGCCGCGGTGGGGGACGCGATGGACCTGATGGCCGACGCGAACTGCCGCTACAGCGCGTCCGAGGCCGTGGCGATGGCGCGGGTGCTCGAGGACAACGGCTTCGCGTGGCTCGAGGAGCCCGTGCCGCCCGAGGACGTGGCCGGCTACCGGCTCCTGCGCGAGAAGCTCGACATCGCCGTCGCCGGCGGGGAGTGCGAGTGCACGCACTACCGCTTCGCGCACCTCATCGCCGCGGGTACCTACGACGTGCTGCAGCCCGACGTCTGCCGCGCCGGCGGTCTCACGGCCTGCCACCGCATCGGCGTGCTGGCCGACGCGCACAACCTGCGGGTGGCTCCCCACGTCAGCATCGGCTCGGCCGTACACATCGCGGCGTCCCTGCACTGGGCGGTGAGCGAGGCGAGCGTGTTCATCCACGAGTTCCCCGTGTTCGAGAACCCCCTCGTCGACGACCTGCTGGCCGAGCCGCTCGACTGGCGCGACGGCCGCCTGCACGTCTCCGACCGGCCGGGCCTGGGCGTGGAGGTGCGCGAGGACGTCGTGGCCGCGCACCGGGTGGCGTGATGCGCATCGTCGACGTCGAGGCCATCGCGATCAGCGCGCCCAGCCCCGCCGGGGCGTACTGGGGCAAGGCGTCGTGGGGCGCCGCGGACGCCGCGTCCTCAGTGCCCGACCCCCTGGCTCATTGGAACCAGACGCGCGTGCCGCACCCGGCCCGCATGCGCCCGTCGTACGCCGCCGGCATAGACACCTGCCTCGTGCGCATCGAGTCCGACGACGGCCTCGTGGGCTGGGGCGAGGCGAAGGCGCCCGTGGCCCCGCGCGTGGCCCAGGCGATCGTCCACGACCTGCTGCGCGAGCTGCTCATCGGCGCCGACCCGAGGAACGTCGAGGTCATCTGGGAGACCATGTACGCCTCGATGCGCCTGCGCGGCCACGAGGGCGGGTTCCTCCTCGAGGCCATGAGCGGCGTGGACATCGCCCTGTGGGACATCATCGGCAAGGCCACCGGCGAGCCGGTGCACAGGCTCCTCGGCGGCGCCTACCGCGACAGGGTGCTGGTGTACGCCTCCGGCGTGCCAGCCACCAGGGCAGCGCGCGGCGGCGAGGACCACACGCGCATGCTCGCGGCGGCCCAGCGCGCCGTCGACCGCGGCTTCCGCGGGCTGAAGATGGCCATCGGCCTCGACCCCGAGGCGGACGTCGCCTCGGTGGCGGCGGTGCGCGAGCTGGTGGGCCCGGACGTGCGGGTCTTCGTGGACGCCGCCGGCAACTACGATGTCGGCACCGCGGTGCGGGTGGGCCGCGAGCTGGAGGCGCTGCGGGTGGGCTTCCTCGAGGCGCCGCTGCCGCCGGAGGACGTCGAGGGCTACGCGCAGGTCGCTCACGCGTTGGCCCTGCCGGTGGCGAACGACCTCATCTACAGCCGCTACCAGGTGCTGCGCTTCCTGCGCGCCGGCGCCCTCGACCTCGTCCAGCCCGACGTCTGCCGCGCCGGCGGCATCACCGAGCTCAAGCGCATCGCCGTGCTCACCGACGCCTTCGGGGTCGCGTTCACCCCGCACGTGAGCATCGGCTCGGCCATCCACTTCGTGGCCAGCGCCCACTGCGCCGCCGCCGCGCCCAACCTCCACATGATGGAGTACTGGTTCGGCGAGAACCCGCTCGGCGACGCGATCCTCGTGGAGCCCGCGCTGGGCCTCGTCGACGGGCACCTGCCCGTCCCGCAGGGACCGGGGCTCGGCATCGAGGTCGACGAGGAGAAGGTCAGGTCGCTGGCGGTGGCGCCGTGAGCGCCGCGGCCGAGACGCGGGTGGGCGCGCCGTGAGCCCCGCTCCCATCGCGCCCCGGGGAGCGCCGTGAGCGCCTACGCGGTCGTCGACTCGGGGACCACTACGACGCGCTTGCGCGTGTGGCGGGACGGCCGCGTGGCGTGGAGCGGCAGCCGCCAGGCCGGCGCGCGCGACACGGCGATCGACGGGCACACCGGCAAGGTGGTGGCCGCCCTCCGCTCGCTCCTGGACGAGTGCGGCACCGCGCCGGCGGCCATCGTCTGCTCGGGCATGATCACCTCGAACCTGGGCCTCTACGAGCTGCCGCACCTGCCGGCACCGGCCGGCCTCGACGACCTGGCCGCGGGCATCAGGCAGCGCGCGTTCCCGGAGGTCGGCCCGGTGACGCTCTCGTTCGTGCCGGGCGTGAAGACGCCGCCCTCGGGCGGTCTCGAGGGACTCGTCACGGGCGACGTGCTGCGGGGCGAGGAGGCCGAGGTGGCGGGGCTGCACCCTCGGCTCGCGCTCGGCCGCGACAGCGTCTACCTGCACGTGGGCTCGCACCACAAGGCCATCGACGTCGACGCCGAGGGGCGCATCCTCGCCTCGCGCACCGCCATCACCGGCGAGCTGCTGGCCGCGGTCACGGGCCACACGGTCCTGAGGAGCAGCGTCGTGCCGCTGGAGGACTTGGAGCTCGACCTGGAGGCGGCTCTCGCGGGCGCGTCCGCGGCCCGCGAGCACGGCGTGGGGCGCGCCCTGTTCCTCGTCAGGGTCGGGGAACAGCTCGCGGGCGAGCCCCGGGACCGCATGACCGGCTACCTCCTGGGCGCGCTGGCGTCCCTCGACCTCGACCTGCTCGCTGCGGCCGAGCCGGACACGCCCGTGGTGCTCTACGGCGGCGGGCTCTTCGTGCGCGTGCTGGCGGCGCTGCTGCCGGAGCACGGCCACGCCGACGTGCGCGTGGTCGAGCCTGAGGCGGCCGACGAGGCGGCCGCCAGGGGAGCGGTCAGGCTGTACGAGCGGGCGCGCGAGCTGGGGGTCGCGGCGTGAGCGGCGCCGCGGCGTTCGCCGGCGCCATGCGTCGCCACCGCCTCGTCGCGATCCTGCGGGGCGTAGCGGACGACGAGCTCCCCGGCCTCGCCGACGCCCTCGTCGAGAGCGGCGTGCGCCTCATCGAGGTCTCGCTGTCCGACCCGGCGGCGCTGGGCCAGGTGGGCGCCCTGCGCCGGCGCGCGCCGCCGGACGTCCTCGTGGGCGCCGGGACCGTCACCTCCGCGGAGGCGGCCGCCGCCGCCCGCGACCGGGGGGCGGCGTTCCTCGTCACGCCCCACCTGGCCCTGGACGTCGTGCGCTTCGCCCGCGAGGCCGACCTCGGGGTCCTCTGCGGCGTCATGACCCCGACCGAGGTCGCCCAGGCCCGGGCCGCCGGCGCCACGTTCCTGAAGCTCTTCCCGGCCGGGGTCCTGGGCCCGGCCTACGTGAGGCAGCTCCTCGGCCCCTACCCCGACCTCGAGCTCTTCGCCGTGGGCGGCATCAGCAGCGCCAACGCCGCCGAGTTCATGTCCGCCGGGGCGGCGGGGGTCGGCGTGGG
>DASVDQ010000080.1 GCA_036381035.1 Trueperaceae bacterium
CCTGGGACCAGAACACGATGGCCGCGGCGGCGACTCCCGGCACGGTGGCGCTCGAGGCCGCGGCGTTGCGCTGGGTCGTCGAGGCCACAGGGCTGCCCGAGGGGACCTGGGGCGCGTTCGCCACCGGCACGACGATGGCCCACGTCGCCGCGCTTGGCACGGCCACGACGGCGGTCCTCGGCCGAGCCGGCTGGGACCCGGTCGCCGACGGCCTGTTCGGGGCACCGCCGGTGACCGTGGTCGTTGGGGATGAGGTTCACCCGTCGCTGCTCAAGGCGCTCGGCATCCTCGGCCTCGGGCGCGACCGCGTCGTGCGCGTGCCGGTCGACGGCCAGGGGCGCCTGCGGGCTGAGATGCTCCCGGTCCTGGAGCCGCCGGCGATCCTCTGCCTTCAGGCGGGCAACGTCGACACCGGAGCGTTCGACCCTATGGCCGAGGTCGTCGACGCCGCTCGCGAGGTCGGAGCGTGGGTGCACGTGGACGGGGCGTTCGGGTTCTGGGCCGCGGCCTCCCCGGCCTTCTCGCACCTGACCGTCGGCATGGAGCGCGCCGACTCCTGGGCCACCGACGCACACAAGTACCTCAACGTGCCCTACGACGCCGGCATCGTGCTGGTGCGGGACGCCTCGGCGCTGGAGCGGGCGATGAGCGTGTCGGCCGCCTACTTGCCGCCAGGGGAGATCGGCCGTGACCCGGTGCTGTACTCGCTCGAGCTGTCGCGCCGCGCCCGCGGCGTGCCTACCTGGGCCGTCCTCAGGACCATGGGCCGGTCGGGCGTCGCCGAGCTGGTGGAGCGCACCTGCGCGCTGGCGCGCCGCTTCGCCGACGGGGTGAGAGCGGCAGGCTTCGAGGTCCTCAACGAGGTCGTCCTGAACCAGGTGCTCGTGAGCTTCGGTGATGCCGCGACCACGGCGCGTGTGGTGCAGGAGGTCCAGGCCGAGGGCACGCTCTACGCCGGCCCGACGGTCTGGCAGGGCAGGACGGCGATGCGCGTGTCGGTGTCCTCGTGGCGGACGACCGAGGCCGACATCGACCGCAGCGTCGCGGCAGTCAAGCGCTGCGCCGAGGAGGTCAAGCGGACCGCGGTCGCGGGGGTCTCGGCCTGAGTTCCTCTGGCACCAGCTCGGCGTAGCGCCTGGCGGCCGCGCGGCGGCTGGCGGCGCCGAGCTTGGCGAGCACTCCCTCGACGTGGTGCTCGACGGTCCGGACCGAGAGGCCCAGCCGCCTGGCTATCTCCTTGTTCGTCAGGCCCTCGGCGACCAGCGACACGACCTCGAGCTGCCGCGTCGTGAGCCCGCCCGGGTTCGCCAGCGTCTCGCTTCGCGGGCGCGCCGGGACAGCGGCGCCGAGCTCGCGCAGTCGCCTCGTCGCTCGCTCCTCGAGCGGCCGCGCCCCCAGGCGCCGGGCGGTCTCGAGCGCCTCCCCTAGCGCCGCCGCCTCGTCGGTCAGGGTGAGCATCAGCGCCCTGTCGTAGTCCCACCCGATGGTTCCGAACGCTTCGGCGGCCCGCCGCCAGTCTCGCGCCACCATCGGGGCGAAGGGCTCGGGCAGGTCCCCCTCCACGGGCAGGTCGAGGCCCGCGACGGCCGACCAGGCCGCGACACCCGCCCATGCCCAGCCCCCGCCGCCCGAACTCATGAGCTCTTCGGCGGCGGCGACGCGCGCCCGCGGCGGGTCGGCGCGACCTGTGAGCGCCATCTCGACCTCGAGCTGCAGCACCGGGCCGAGGCGCTGGAGCTCGGCCGCCCTCTCGGCGCGCTCGGCCAGTACCGCCACCCTCGTGCCGGCGTCCTCGTCACCGCGCCGCACGGCCAGCTCGGCGAGCACGGTGTCGGCGAGCAACTGGGCGACGTTCGCGCCCTCGCCGGCCACGTCTGAGGCGATCCCCTCGGCCTCGTCCCAGTCGCCCTGCCGTAGGTGGAGCCAGCCGAGCATCACGCGGGTGTAGAGGAGAAGGGTGTCCACCTGGTGCTCCTCGGCGTACGCCGCCGCCTGCCGCGTGTACCGCCACGCCGTTACCGGGCGCGCCCACGCCAGCGTCGAGTAGCCGAGGTTGAGCAGGGCGCGCACCGCCTCGTGGCGGTCGCCCGCGGCGTCGGCGAGACGATGCGCCTCGAGCAGGAGACCGTAGTCCTCGGGGTCCACGCCGACGCGCACCGAGCCGATGTTCACCAGCGCGTGCGCCGTGACGGCGTCGGCACCCAGTCTCTGGGCGAGCGCCGCCGACTTCTCGCCCCACGCCACGGCCTGAGCGTCGTCGCCGGCGAGCATCGCGAGCTGCGAGAGGCCGCTGTAGGCTCGGGCCAGCTCGACCGACTCGCCGAGCGGCTCGAGCACGCTTATCGCGACCAGCGCGGCCTCCCGTGCGGCGACGCCGTCGCCGCCGTACCAGTGGCAGCGCGACAGGAAGCGCGTGCAGCGCCCCACAGCCTGCACGTCGCCGACCTCGCGGTAGAGCGCGATGGCAGCCTCGACGGCGGCGAAGGCCTCCGTCAGCCTGTCGACCGTGTACGCGGCGAGGGCCGCCTCCTCGTACAGCACGGCCCGCTCGGCGGGAGCCAGCGCCGCGGCGAAGTCGAGGGCGCGCGCGTAGTGAGCGTAGGCCTCGCGGTTCGACTCGGCGGCGGCGGCCCGGCGCGCCGCCGGCAGGGCGTGCTCCGCGACGGCCTCCGCGTCGCCTGACTCCTCGGCGTGGTGCAGGACCTCGGCGGGCTCGGCCCTTGTCTCGACCAGCGACCGCAGCAGGTCGGCGTGGAGCAGGCGTCGCCGCGCCGCCGGCACGCTCGCGCGCACGGCCTCCCGCGCCAGCTCGTGGCGGAAGCGCACGTGCGTCGCCGCGACGCTGAGGAGCTGGCGCCTTTCCGGCTCCTCGGCCGCGGCAGCCCAGCCGGGCATCGCGACGTCGAGGACCCGTGTGGGCAACCGCGACGGGGCCATAGCCACCAGCTCGACCAAGCGGAGCGCCTCCGGCGACAGGCGGGCGACGCGCCCGAGGACCGCGTTGGCGACCGACGGCGGCAGCCTCTCGGGACGGGCGGCGATGAGCTCGGTGACGTAGAACGGGTTCCCCCCGCTCGCCGCGTACACCCCGTCGGCGTCGTCGCCGGCGAGCTCGGCGACGGCGGCTCGGGAGAGCGGCGCTAGCTGCAGGTAGAGCGAGGTGCTGCCGCTCACCGCCTCGAGAGCCGCTGGCAGCGGATGGCCGGTGCCGAGCTCGCCGGAGCGGTACGTGAGCACGAGGACGGCTGGGAGGTCGCCGATGCGCCTGCCGATCACCGTGATCGCGTCTACGGTCGCCTCGTCGGCCCAGTGGACGTCCTCGATGACGAGCGCTGTAGGCGGCGGCTGCGCCGCCAGCTCGGCCAGGAGCAGCGTGTGGAGCCGGTGCGGCGGCGCCTCGGCGTCGAGCGCCTCTCGTAGCGCACCGGATACGGCGAGGTCGCGGAAGGGGCCCAGCGGCCGGGGTATCGACAGGTCGTCGCAGTTGCCCCACAGCAGCCGAGTGTCCGCGCGGTGGTCGCTGGCGAAGCGGGTCACCAGGGCGGTCTTGCCGATCCCGGGCTCGCCGGTGACCAGCACCACCGACCCATGTCCGGCCGCCGCCTCGTCTCTCACCAGACCCAGCGAGGCCAGCGGGCCCTCGCGCTCGAGCAGCGCCACCCCGTGAGCATAGAGCCGCGGCGCGTCGGCACGGGCGCGCGGCCCACGGTCGGCGGCGCGCGGCGCACGGCCCGCGCTCGTCGGGTCTACACTCCGGCGTGGGCCTGAGGCCGCTGGTCCCCCGCAGCGCCGGGAGAGAAGCCGCCGCCAGCCGCGTCGGCGTCGTCACCGTCCTGCTCTTCGTCGGCTGCGCGGTGTTGGCCGCCGGCAACTTCGTGGCCGTCCCCTTCAGCAACAGGGAGCTGGCGCCGCTGTGGGGCGCCGGGCTGCGCTTCGGACTGGCGGCCGCTACCTTCGCGGCGCTGGTGCCGCTGCTGCGCGTGCCCTGGGTGAGGCGCGAGCACCGGCGCGGCGCCGTCGTCTACGGCGTCTTCAGCTTCGGCGCGTTCTACGCGCTCTCGTACTGGTCCCTCCTGCACGTCACGGCCGGCACGGCCTCGGTGGTCATCGGGTCCGTGCCGCTGCTGACGGTGCTGCTCGCGGCCGGCGAGCGCGTCGAGCGGCTCTCGGCCCGCACGCTGCTCGGCGGCGCGCTGGCGCTGCTCGGGATCGGGTGGATCACGCTGACGTCCCGGGGGAGATCGCGGCCACGCCGCTGGCGCTCCTGACGCTGGTGGGCGCGGCGCTGGCGCTCTCGCAGGGCATCATCGTCGCGAAGCGCATAGCGGGCAACCATCCCGCCGCGGTGAACGCCGTGGCGATGGGCGTGGCGCCCGTGTCGCAGGAGACCGGCGCGCCAGGGCCCCAGGGAACGGAGCCTGGGCGCCAGGGCTCGGGCGGCTGAGACCTAGCCCCCGGACGCCCCCGCGATGGCCTCGGCCGCCCTCGCCAGCACCTTCCGCTCGTTCTCGAAGCTGAGCAGCCGCGCCGCCTCGTCCACGTCGACCCAGCGCGCCTCCTCGACCTCCTCGTCGTGGTCGGCGACGTCGCCGGAGACGTAGCGGAACAGGTAGAAGCGCACGAACTTGTGGTAGCGGACGCCCTCGCCCTGCGACACGTACCAGTACTCGATGGTCGGGAGCGGCGCCACCAGCTCGGCCTCGAGGCCCGTCTCCTCGCGCACCTCGCGCGCGGCAGCGTCCTCCGGTGCCTCGCCCGGCTCCACGAGGCCCTTGGGGAGCTGCCAACGGTCGCCGGCCAGGCGTATCAGCGCGACCTCCCGTCCGCGGAAGACCACGCCGCCGGCCGAGACCTGCGTCTTCGTGGTCAGCGCTGCCAAGCTCTCACCTCACCCGGCGGACGCCGCGGCCCGCCACCGGAGGACTTAGGCTCGGCGCGGGGCGGCGCGGCGCGACCCGGAGGCCGCCGCGGGCCGCCGACCCGAGGCTACACGCGCCCCGGGGCGGTCCGGCGACGGGAGGCGACGGCTGGAGGACCGTGCCCGACGGCGTCTCCAGGTCAAGAGCCGGTGTCACCGCCCGACGAGCCCCGGCCAGCACATATTTCCAAGCGTTCCCCACGTCTTCCCAGCGCGGCGCCCCAAGGGCACGCCCTCACCACCGTCCGGAGGGCACCCCGCTCACCTCCCGGGGATGGGAAGGGGACCGCCATGGCGATGGTCACGAGGTGGGGGTCGGCAGCGTGGAACTTCAGGGAGTCCGGTCCCTGACGTCGCCTCACTGGAGCTAGGACCCGGCGAAGCGACAGTCAGGAGGGCCCCATGGCTTTCACGGACCGATCCGACCTCTTCAACGTCTCGTTCGGGCTGCTCGACTTCCTGGCCCAGGTCGTCCTCGAGCTGTTCGGCGCCTGCGTGCCCATCTACCGCATCGACGACCCGCTCGAGGTGCTGCCGGCCCAGGTGAGCACCAGCGTCCTGCTCAGCGGGGCGCCGGTGACGCTGGTGCCGGTGAAGGTGCCGATCGCCGACCTGTCGGTGAGCGTGGACGACGTCGAGCTGGTGGTGCAGGCGGACGTGGGAGCGTGTGACGTGGAAAGAGCCGAGAAGCAGGTGGTACTCAACCGCGCGGTGTTCACCCGATCGAGCTTCGAGAGCGGGTCCTTGACGGTGCTCACGAGCCTCTTCCATAGGTTCCCGCGGACCGGACGCTACCGCGTGCACGTGCAGCACGCGAGCCGGCCGCTGCGCGACCTGACCGTCGTCGTCGACGAGGCGTCGTCGCGCCTGCAGGCGAACCTCGACCTGTCCAACCTCGACGACGAGCGCGGCTGCTGCTGCGACGACGAAGGCAACGTCGACCTGGCGGTGAACGGGGTCGTGGGCTTCTACCCGTCCACCGGCGTGGGCGGCTACCGCGTGGTCGTCACCGACGTGACGACGAGGGCGGAGCAGGCGGAGGGGGGACACGAGGTGGTCCTCGACAACGAGAAGGGTGTGCCTGCGGGCGACTACTTCGCGGTCGTGCTGACGCGGCCGGGCAGCTACGTGCTGGCGGCGAGGAACGCCCGCACCGAGCTGAAGGTGACGCTCCCGCAGCGGGAGCGCCTCCGCACAGACGAGCCGACCCTGGTGGTCCTGAACAGCGACGGCTTCACGCCGCGCTCGCTGAACCTGCTGGCCGGACGAGCGCTGGTGATCCAGTGCGACATCGACGCCGAGCTGAGGCTCGAGCTGGTGCAGGCGGAGGACGGGGAGGAGCCGGAGCGCCCGCGCCGTCGCACGTACCGGCGGGCGCGGCCCAAGGAGGGCTGAGCGGGACGCCTCGTCTCCGCACCAGGGCCGGGCGCGCGGGTCACGCACCCGGCCTCAGGGCGCAGCCGCCGACGCCTTCCCCGGGACGAGCGCGCTTCCTCCGGCTCTCCCCCCGCGCCCGATCAGGCGATGGCCTCGCCGTGGAGGGCGAGGTCGAGGCCCTTCTCCTCGTGCTCCTCGGGGACCCTCAGGCCGCCCGCCACGCGCACGAGCTGGGTGAGCAGGCCGGTGGCCGCCGCCGCGTAGGCGACGGTGATCAGCACGCCGTAGACCTGCACGCCGAGGCTCGCGTCCGCGGCCGCGGGGTTCACCGCCGGCGAGGCGAGCACGCCGGTGAGGACCGCGCCCACGACGCCGGCGACGCCGTGGATGCCGAAGACGTCGAGCGAGTCGTCGTAGCCGAGGGCCCGCTTGAGCCGCACGGCAGCCAGGTAGGCGCAGGCCGCGCCGAGGGCCCCGATCACGAACGCCCCGGCCGGGGCCACGAAGCCCGCGGCGGGCGTGACGGCGACGAGGCCGGCGACCGCGCCAGAGGTCGTGCCGAGGATCGTCGGGCGACCGTGTGCGGCCCACTCGATGAACATCCAGGTGAGCGCGGCGACGGCGGCGGCGACCTGCGTGTTGACCATCGCCGCCGCGGCGAGGGCGTTCGCGCCGCCCGCCGAGCCGGCGTTGAAGCCGAACCAGCCAACCCACAGCAGCGACGTGCCGGTGAGGGTGAGGACCAGGTTGTGCGGCGCGATCGGGACCTTGCCGAAGTCCTTGCGCTTGCCCAGCACCAGCGCCGCCACCAGCGCCGAGACGCCGGCGTTGATGTGCACGACGTTGCCGCCGGCGAAGTCGAGCACGCCGGCGCCGGCGAGGAAGCCGCCGCCCCACACCCAGTGAGCCAGCGGGGCGTAGACGACGAGGACCCACAGGCCGGTGAACCACAGGAGCGCCGAGAACCTGATCCTCTCGACGAGCGCCCCGAGGATGAGGGCGGGCGTGATGATGGCGAAGGTCATCTGGAAGACCGCGAACAGCAGCTCGGGGATCGTCCCGACCACGGAGGTGACGCCCACCCCCGAGAAGAACGCCTTGCCGAGGCCGCCGAAGAAGGCGTCCAGGCCGCCGTTCGGGTTCGCGCCGAACGCGATCGAGTAGCCGCAGGCGAACCACAGCACGGTCACCAGCGCCGCGACGGCGAACGTCTGTAGGAGCGTGGCCAGCACGTTCTTCTTGCGGACGAGGCCGCCGTAGAACAGGGCCAGGCCGGGCACCGTCATCAGCAGGACGAAGGCCGTGGACGTGAGCATCCAGGCCGTGTCCCCGGTGTCGATCCCCTCCTGAGCCCCCGCGAACCCGACCAGCGCCAGCGCCGCGAGCGCGCCCGCCCGGCGGGCGAACGCCGCACCCCTACCCATCGTCATCGCCATCTACCGCACCTCCGGCCGTGCCCTGGGTGCCGGCGCGGAGACCGTTTGCTTACGCTCGCGCACGCCGGCCGACACGGATGGCACAAACTAGGGCCCCTAGGTGCGAGTTGTCAATGCTTGATGTGGCAAGTGTCGCCCTCACCCTTAACGGTGTGCAAGTACCTGGCCGACTCGATGCGAGGTGTACGCCGCGTTCCGGCGCGGTGTCACGCGCGTGGTGTACACCCGGCTCACCAGAGGCCGCGCCGCGCCCTCCCGCTAGCTCGGCTGGCGACCGGCGGTCGCCTCGCGCGTCGGGCGAGGGGCTGCGCCACGGTCGCGTTGCATTTCTGGATGTCGATGACGACTTGGTTCGTCATGCCGCTGACCGCCACCCTTCTCACGCCCGGGTAATCAGGAGCGCCGGACCGGCGGGCACAGTGAGGGGCCCCACGAGGAGGGAACCATGCGACTGACCGACCTACAGGACGTGCTCGCCCACGAGGTGAAGGACCTCTACAGCGCCGAGAAGCAGCTCGTCGAGGCGCTCCCCAAGATGGCGAAGGCCGCCACCGACGACCGCCTGCGCCAGGCGATGGAGAAGCACCTGGAGGTGACGAGGGAGCAGGTGAGGCGCCTCGAGGAGGTCGGCAGGACGCTCGGCTCCGAGGTCACCGGCCACGCCTGCGAGGGCATGAAGGGCCTGATCAAGGAGGCCGACGGGCTCCTCAAGGACAACGACCCGAGCGAGGCGCTCGACGCCGCGCTGATCTCGGCCGCGCAGCGCGTGGAGCACTACGAGATCGCCGCCTACGGCAGCGCCGTGGCGTTCGCGAAGGAGCTCGGCCACCACGACGTGGCCAGGACGCTGCAGACGACCCTCGACGAGGAGGGCGCGGCCGACAAGGAGCTGACCGCCATCGCCGAGAGCCGGGTGAACCAGCGGGCGGAGGCCTGAGCCGGGCCCGGCGCTAGGGAACCAGGAGATCGCGGAGGGCCCCGACTGCGTGGTCGGGGCCCTCGCTCGTGCGCCGCGTACGCCCAGCCCGTAGCTCCAGCGCGCGGCGCAGCCCGACGCCCGCCCGCCCCATGCGGCTTCCACGCCCGGACCGGTATCACGCCCCACGGCAACTTAGACCTAGGCCGCTCGCCCCGAATTGTCACCGCGCGCACGACACTTACCGACCTGTCTACCTATAATATTGAGGTGCCAAGGAGGCACGGAACGGGGCGACGTTTATGAAACAGGCCGCTACGAAGATCGACTGGACGGAGTTGACCAGAGCGCTGTCAGAGCCCTTCGACGAGACCGACATCAAGTACCGCGCCGGAGCCATCAGCCGCGACAAGACGCGTGCTCAGGCGCTGCCTTACGCAGACCCTCGCGTCTACGAGGACAGGCTCAACGCCCTCGTCCCCGGCGCGTGGGAGGTCGAGTTCGAGCCATGGGGCGAGACGCGCATCATCTGCCGTCTGACCATCCACGGGGTCACCCGCAGCAGCACCGGCGAGAGCGGTGACGGCCCCGAGGCCGTGGCCGGCACGGCCGCCGAGGCACAGGCGTTCAAGCGCGCCTGCGCCAAGTTCGGCCTCGGCCGCTACCTCTACTCGCTGGAGGCGCCGTGGGTCGACTACGACGCCGAGAAGCGCCAGCTGATCCTCGACCCGAAGCCGCCGCGCTCGCCGGCGCCCATGCGCGCTTCGGCGCCGCGCTCGTCCGAGCGCCCGCAGGAGGCCCGCGCGCCGCGCACGACCAAGGGCCCGCAGCGCGTGGACCGCGAGATGGCCCTGCAGGCGCTCGAGCAGCAGCTCGGCCTCCAGCGCGCGGCCGTGCTGAAGGGCGGAGGCCAGGACGGCATCGGCCCGCGCCGCGCCGCCCGCATGCACGAGGCGCTGCTCGGCTGCGGCATCGAGAGGCGCCAGCACGAGGCCTTCGCCAGCGAGGCGATCGGCAGGGAGGTCGACGACCTGGCCGACCTCAGCGACGCCGAAGCCCGCCGCGTGTGGGCCGAGGCCAAGGAGCGCTCCGCCGAGGTGGAGCTCCCGGCCGCGGCCTGAGCTTCGGGTCCCGGCGCGGCCCGGCCGCGGGACCGCCGGCAACGAGGACCCCGGCCCCGCGCCGGGGTCCTCGACCTTATGCTCTGGCATGCTCAGAGCCAGGTCACTGACCCTCGCGGCGGCGCTCCTAGTCGTGACGCTCTCGGCGTGCATCCCGGTCAGCGTCCCCGGGCTGCGGCTCATCGACGGCCAGACGTGGTCGGCGCGGTTCGACGTCACGGTCCAGGCCGGCCCGAGCACGTTCCAGCTGCCCGTGCTCCTCTCCATGACCTTCCACCAGCAGCTCACCGACGTGACCGCCGACGCGACCCTCGAGTACGACGCCGGCATCTTCCGCCTGCAGACGGGCAGCCTCGTCGAGCTGAGCGGCTCGCTCGGCTTCGACGACGGCCTGCAGCTCGACAGCCCCTCCGGCGCCCTCGCCTTCGACGGACGCTTCGTCGGGGACAGCCTGGTGGGCACCGTGGCCATCGCCGGCGTCGTGCCGGTGGCCGATGTAGTCTTCTCCCGCACGCGCTAGGCACGCGCAACGCGGAGCCGCTCCGGCGGCGGACGGGCGCCCCGGCACGGCGCGGCAGGCCGCATCCTCCCGCGAGGATGCCCCACGCCCCACAGGCGGGAGGAGGACGTCATGCGCAAGCTCATCGTCAGCAACTTCTCTACGCTCGACGGCTTCTACGAGAGCCTCGACCGCAGCATCGTGCCGTTCTTCGAGCACGAGCACCCGGACTACAGCCGCGACGACGCCTTCGACCACTACAACACCGAGCGCCTCGCGGCGGCGGGCACGCTGCTGCTGGCCGGCCGCGAGTCGTTCCTCGGCAACATGGGCTACTGGACGAAGGCCCTCACCGACCCGAAGACGACGGAGATCCGCCGCCGGTTCGCCACGCTGATCCGCGACGTGGAGAAGGTCGTCGTGTCGGACAAGCTCCGCGAGGAGGACCTCGGCCCGTGGCGCGACACCACGCGCATCGTCAAGGTGGGCGACGCCGTCGAGGAGGTCGCGGCCCTCAAGCGCCAGGGCGACGGCGAGGTGCTGGTGCTCATGGGGCGCCGTCTGTGGAACCACCTGCTCGCCCACGGGCTGGTGGACGAGCTGCACATCACGTACTTCCCCCTCGTGGGCGGCGAGGGCGTGCCGCTGTTCGAGCGCCGGCCGGACGTGCCGCTGAAGCTCATGGGCACGCGCACCTGGCCCGGTTCCGGGAACGTGCTGGCCTGCTACCAGGTGGGCTAGGGGGACGGCGGGGGTCCGGCGGCCGGGCGCGGGAGCCTCGGCGGCACGGCGACGCCCGCTGGCGGGCCCGACCCGACGCGGCTGGCCCCCGGGACCTGCGCCGCCGCCGTGACATCCCGGTCATACCCCTCGGGGTATGCTCCCTGCATGGCTACCCGAGAGATCACCGCCGAGAACCTAGGCGCCACCCTGGCCGACAACGACATCGTGCTGCTCGACTTCTGGGCCGAGTGGTGCGGTCCCTGCCGCATGTTCGGTCCCATCTTCGAGAAGGCGTCGGAGGAACACTCCGACATCGTGTTCGGGAAGGTCGACACCGAGGCCGAGCAGGACCTGACCATGGCCTTCGGCATCAGGTCGATCCCCACGATCATGGCGTTCAGGGAGAACGTCCTCGTCTACGCCCAGCCCGGCGCGCTGCTCGGCCCGCAGCTCGAGCAGCTCATCGCCGCCGTCCGCGGCCTCGACATGGCCGAGGTCCACGCGAAGGTCGCCGAGCAGGAGCGCGAGCGCGAGGCGGCCAGGCAAGCCGGGGCATGAACGCCGACGCCCGCCGCCGGGTCCTCAACCGGCTGCGCCGCGCGCAGGGCCAGCTCGCCGCCGTGATCAAGGCCGTCGAGGAGGGCCGCCCCTGCCCCGAGGTCGCGACGCAGCTCGCCGCGACGTCGAAGGCGCTCGACCGCGCCGGCGTGGCGCTGGTCAGCTCCGCCATGCAGGA
>DASVDQ010000081.1 GCA_036381035.1 Trueperaceae bacterium
GTACACTGCGGAGCGCTTGGGGCTGTGGCGCAGTTGGGAGCGCGCGTGAATCGCACTCACGAGGTCAGGGGTTCGAATCCCCTCAGCTCCACCAGAGGAACAGCGTGAGGGACGGCGCTCCGCGAGGGGCGCCGTCCTCGCCTACGCCGCCTCGCGCCGGCCCGCCAGGAACAGCCAGGTCTCGAGGACCGTGTCGGGGTTGAGGCTTATCGAGTCGATGCCCTCGTCGACGAGCCACTGGGCGTAGTCGGGGTGGTCCGAGGGCCCCTGGCCGCAGATGCCGATGTACTTGCCGGCGCGCTTGCAGGCCTGGATCGCCAGCGAGGCGAGGGCCTTCACCGCCGGGTCGCGCTCGTCGAACAGCTCGGCCACCAGGCCGGAGTCGCGGTCGAGGGCCAGCGTGAACTGGGTGAGGTCGTTCGAGCCGATCGAGAAGCCGTCGACGTGCTCCAGGAACTCCTCGGCCAGCACGGCGTTCGAGGGCACCTCGCACATCATGATCACGCGCAGGCCGTTCTCGCCGCGCTTGAGCCCGTGCGAGGCCATGACGTCGAGGACCTGGAGCAGCTCGGGCACCGTGCGCACGAACGGGATCATCACCTCGACGTTCGCGAAGCCCATCTCCTCGCGCACGCGCTTCAGGGCGCGGCACTCGGCGGCGAACGGCTCGGCGAACAGCTCCGAGCGGTAGCGCGAGGCGCCGCGGAACCCGATCATCGGGTTCTCCTCCCGCGGCTCGTAAGCGTGCCCGCCCAGCAGGTGGGCGTACTCGTTCGACTTGAAGTCGGAGAGGCGCACGATCACCGGCTTGGGGTCGAAGGCCGCCGCGATCGTCGCGATGCCCTCCTTCAGCTTCTCCTCGAAGAACGACCTGGGGCTCTCGTAGCCGGCGGCGCGCACCGCGATCTCGTCCTTCACCTCGTCGGGCACGTTCGGCCAGGCCATCAGCGCGTTCGGGTGCACGGCCACGGCGTTGTTGATGATGAACTCGAGCCGCGCCAGGCCGACGCCGTGGTTGGGGATCGCGGCGAAGGCGAAGGCGCGCTCCGGCGAGGCGACGTTCATCATCACCTTCACGGGCAGCTCGGGCATGGCGTCGAGCTCGATGTCCTGGACGTCGTACTCGAGCTCGCCGGCGTAGACCTTGCCCTCGTCGCCCTCGGCGCAGCTCACGGTCACGACGGCGCCGTCCTGCAGTACCGCGGTGCCGTCGCCGGTCCCCACCACGGCCGGTATGCCCAGCTCGCGGGCGACGATCGCCGCGTGGCAGGTGCGTCCGCCGCGGTTCGTGACGATCGCCGCGGCGCGCTTCATCACCGGCTCCCAGTCGGGGTCGGTCATGTCGGTCACCAGCACGTCGCCGGGCTGCACGCGGTGCATCTCGGCGGCGCGCTCGATGACCCGCACGACGCCGGTGGCCACCTTCGCGCCCACGGCGCGCCCCACGACCAGCGGCTGCCCGCCGCCCCTCATGCGGTAGCGCGTCAGCGTCCGGCCGGAGCGGCTCTGCACGGTCTCGGGACGCGCCTGCACGACGTAGATCAGGCCGTCCTCGCCGTCCTTGACCCACTCGATGTCCATGGGCCGGCCGTAGTGGTCCTCGATCGCCAGCGCCTGGCGTCCGAGCTCGTGCAGGTCTTCGTCGGTGAGGGCGAAGCGCGCCCTGTCGGCGGCGGGCACCGGCACCCTCTCGACTCCCCCGCCCGGCGCGTAGACCATCTTCTCGGCCTTGCTGCCCAGCTTGCGCGACAGCACCGCCGGGCGGCCGGCGCGCAGCGCCTTCTTCGCCAGGTAGACCTCGTCCGGGTTCACCGCGCCCTGCACCAGCAGCTCGCCGAGGCCGTAGGCGGCGGTGACGAAGACCGCGCCGTCGAAGCCCGACTCGGTGTCGATCGTGAACGCGACGCCGCTGGCGCCGATGTCGCTGCGGGCCATGCGCTGCACGCCCGCCGACAGCGCGACGTCCTCGTGCGCGAAGCCGTGGTGGAGGCGGTAGCTGATGGCCCTGTCGGTGAACAGCGACGCGAACACCTTCCTGACGGCGTCCTCGACGGCGCCGATGCCGCAGACGTTCAGGTACGTCTCCTGCTGGCCGGCGAACGAGGCCTCGGGCAGGTCCTCGGCCGTGGCCGAGGAGCGCACGGCCACGGCCACCTCGCCGCCCGCCTCCGCGCACATGCGCCCGTACGCCTCGCGGAGCTCCTCACGCAGGCGCTCGGGCAGGGGCGTCTCGAGCACCAGCTCGCGCACGCGCCGGCCCCGCTCGGCCAGCTTGGCCACGTCGTCGCCGTCGACGTCGGCCAGCAGCTCGCGGATCTTGTCGCCCAGGCCACCCTGCGCCAGGAACGCGCGGTAGGCGTCGGCGGTCGTGGCGAAGCCCCCCGGCACCCGCACCCCCGCCGCCGACAGGTTGGCGAGCATCTCGCCGATGGATGCGTTCTTGCCGCCCACACGGGCCACGTCGCCCATGCCGACGGAAGAGAAGTCCACGATGTGTTCCACGCCTCGCCTCC
This sequence comes from Trueperaceae bacterium, assembly GCA_036381035.1. Taxonomy (NCBI): domain Bacteria; kingdom Thermotogati; phylum Deinococcota; class Deinococci; order Trueperales; family Trueperaceae; species Trueperaceae bacterium. Next base: position 2,514 of record DASVDQ010000081.1, read on the forward strand.
GTGAGGTCTCGTTCGCAGCCAGGATCGCCGCACCTCACAGCGTAGCCGAGGACGTAAGCTCGTCATGAGCGAGGGGAGCACGCGTGGACGAGGAGCAGGGCACGTCGCGGCCGCGGAGGCACGTCTACTTCGTCTCCGACCACACGGGGGTCACGGCCGAGGTCGTGGGCCAGAGCCTGCTGGCGCGCTTCGACCACGTCGACTTCGAGACCGTCACGCGCCCTTTCGTCAGCACCGTCGCGCGCGCCCGTGAGGTCGTCGACGAGTTCTCGCGGCTCCACGAGCCGCCGATCGTGTTCTCGACGCTCACCGACCCCGAGGTGAGGGGCGTCGTCGCGTCCGCGTCCGGCGTCCACTTCGACCTCTTCGAGCCCTACATCGCGCGTCTCGAGGAGGCGCTGGGCCAGCCGGCGGAGCCCGTCGTGGGCGCCGCCCACAGCATCAGGGACCTGGCGCGCTACCAGGCCCGCATCGACGCCGTCGAGTTCTCCCTCAACACCGACGACGGCGCGAACGTGAGGCGCTACGCGAACGCCGAGGTGATCATGGTCGGCGTCTCCCGGGTCGGCAAGAGCCCCACCTGCCTCTACCTGGCCATGAACTACGGCGTGCGCGCCTCGAACTTCCCGCTCGTCGAGGAGGACCTGGAGTCGGACGCGCTGCCCCGGGCGCTGGCGCCGTACCGCGAGAAGCTGTTCGGCCTCACGATCGACCCCAGGAGGCTGCACGAGCTGCGCACGAAGCGCAGCCCCGGCACGAACTACGCCGCGCTCGAGCGCTGCGAGTTCGAGGTGCGCCGCGCCGAGCGGCTCTTCAGGCGCAACAGCGTGCCGTTCGTCGAGACGACGAACGTGAGCATCGAGGAGCTCGCCTCGCAGGTGCTGGTGCGCGCGAACCTCGAGCGGCACCGCTGAGGGTCCGGCGGGCCGGCGACTCCGCCCGCCGCGGAGGCGATGCGTCACCCCCGTGCCGCGCTCGTCATGCCGCCGCGGGCCCGCGCCGGGCGGGCGCCTCAGGCGTCGAAGGTGGCCGTGCGGGTGAAGTCGTCGAGTCCCACGTCGCCGGCGACGACGGCGCCGCCCACCTCGACCCAGGCGTGACCGTCGACGGTGCCGTCGGGCAGCCGGCGGAAGCCGAAGTGGACGCGCGAGGGCACGCCGCGCCTGGCGAGCATGGCCTGCGCGGCCAGCGACCGCGCCACGCACCTGGCGCCGGGCACGAACCGCGCCGCCGACTCCACGGCCCGGCCCACCTCGGCGGGGGGCGCCCCGCTCATCCGCGTAAGCCGGCGGCCGGCGGCCAGCTCCTGACGTGCCAGGGCGAAGGTCTTCTCTTCGAGGAGCCGGCGGGCGCGACGCACGTAGGACAGCGCCTCGAGCCGCAGCGCCAGCCCGCGGGGACCTAGTCGCCACAGGCGCGCCAGCAGGGGCGCCCGCGGCGCGGTGGTCGCCAGCGGCCAGCGGTGCCGGCGCGCGCCGCGCGGCAGCCCGAGGCCGGCCAGCCGCAGCACCTCGTCGCCGTGGGCGAACCACGCGTGGCGGCCGTCGTTCACGAGGCGCACGTCCAGGCCGCGCGCCCGCGCCACCTCCGCCACCGCGGCCAGCGTGAGGGCGGGGTGCTCCTCGCTGCGCAGGCCGTGGAGCTGCATGGCGCGCCTCACGCCGAGCGTCACCAGCCACCAGGCGCGCGCGTCCGGCGGCGAGCCGCCGGGCGCCAGCGGGCCTTCCGGCACGGCGACCGGCCGGCCGGCGCGCCACGAGCGCACCGCTCGCGACACGACCGGCAGGGCTCCGGCGAGGGCCCGCAGGTCGGAAGGCAGGCCCAGCGCCAGCTCGACGAGGCGCTCCAGCGCGTGCGGCGCGCGCTCCGGGAGCACTGACAGGTCGAGGAGGAACGCGCGGAGGGGAGAGGGCTCCGCCAGGTCGAGCACCCCGCGAGTGGGGTCGCAGCGACCGAGGAACGTGCGCAGCGTCGCGGCGGCGCCGAGCTCCCTGGCGCGACGCAGCAGCTCCGCGGGGCCGAAGCCGCCGGCGCGCATCAGCGCCTCGAGGTCGAGGTAGTCGTGGGGCCGCAGCGCGTGGGCGTCGTCCGACCAGCTCCGCGAGGTGACGAGCCCCACGAGCGCCGAGTCCACGAACGAGGGCACGCGCACCGGGACGCCGCCGACGACCGCCGGCCGCGACGCTGCCCATACCGCCTGCGTGATGCGCAGCCTCTTGCGCTCCCCGACTACGGCCACGCCGCCGTGCACGAGGTGCCGGTGGGCGTCAACGACGACGCGCAGCTTAGGGTGCCTGACCCGCAGCAGCTCGTGGCGCTCGAAGGCGACGCCGGGACGGTCGAGGTGGTCGGCCGCGCCGAGGCGCCACGCCACCTCCCAGCCGCACCCCTCCGCGGCCGCGGCCAGTCGCGCCGCCAGGTCCTCGTCCTCCACGCCGGGCGCGCGCAGCAGCACGTCGACGTCGTCGTACGGCCTGTCGGCAGGGTCCTCGTGGACCAGCTCGGCGAGGTAGAAGCCCTTGAACAGCAGGACCTCGGCGCCAGCCGCGCGCCACGCCGCCAGCAGGGGCACGACCTGCGCGCGCGTGGCGGCGTGCCTGGCGCGGGCGGCCTGCGCGCCGCGCACCAGGCGAGGGTCGTCGGCCAGGCCGGCGTGGGCGAGGCGGCGGCGCGCCACCGACGCCAGGCCCGCGCTCACTAGCACGCCGACGTCAGCGGCGGACGCCGTACCGGTGGTGACGAACCGGGCGATCCGTCCCGGCGCGGCGCGGTCGGCGCGGCGGTGCGGCGAGGCGGCGGTGAGAGAGGCCGAGGCCATCCACATCATTAGAGCCCTAGACGCGCGCGCCGGGGCGCGAAACGGACACGCCGGCGCGGGCGGCGGGCACCCTGGCGCCGGCCCGCGGAGACGGTGCCGCGCACCTCGTCCGCGGGCGGGCGGGTCCAGCGGCCGGGACGCGTGCGCGCCGCCGAACCTGTGCGCGTCTCGGCCGGGAAGCGCACCTGCCGTACCTATACTCCTGGGGATGCAGGAGGTGCGGGCCGTCTGGCGGTTCACGCTCTCGCTGGCCCGGACCCTGGGCTGGCGCTTCGGCCTCCTGCTGGTCGTGGGCCTGGCGGCCAGCGTCACGGCCGGCGTAGGCCTCCTCGTCATGGTCCCGCTCCTCGCCCTCGTGGGCGTGGAGGCCGGCGGCGGCAGCACGCAGGCCCTGGTCGCCCGGGTCGCCGCAGCGCTGCAGGGCGTCGGCCTGCCTCTCACGGCGCCGGTCCTCCTCGGGCTCAACGCCATGGTCCTCGTCGCCGCGGCCGCCGTCGGGCGCTACCAGTCGGTGCTCGAGAGCCGCGCGCTCGAGGGGTTCGTGCAGGCGCGGCGCGACAGGCTCTTCGAGGCCATCACGCGCGCCAACTGGCGGCACCTGGTGGGCGGCAGGGCGTCGAACAGCGTCCACCTGCTCACCAACGAGACCGACCGCTACGCCAGCGCCGGGGCGGCGGTGATCCGGCTCATCACCCAGGGCTTCCTGGCCGTCGCGCACCTCGCCGTGGCCGTCGCCATCGCGCCGGCGCTCACGGCGCTCGTGATGGCGGCCGGACTCGCGCTCGCCGGCCTCACCGCGCCGCTGACCTGGCGGGCCAAGGCCCGCGGGCGGGAGGTCTCGCGGGCCTACAAGGGCCTCTTCGGCGAGATCGCCGACCACCTCGGCGGGCTGAAGACCGTGAAGGCCTACGGGCTCGAGGACGCGACCACCGCCCGCTTCCGCGCGCGGGCGCGGGAGACCGCCGAGGCCCTCGTGGGCGTGACCCGCAACCACGCCGACGTGGGGTTCCTGCTGCAGGCGGGGTCGGCCGTGCTCCTCTCCGGCCTCGTGCTGGTCGCCCTGGGCATGCCGCAGGTGACGCCGGCGGGCCTGCTGATGCTCCTCTACCTCTTCGCCCGGCTGGTGCCCATGCTCTCGGGCCTGCAGCGCGGCTTCCAGTCGGTCCTGGCGCGCCTGCCGTCGGTCGAGCGCGTCGAGGAGGCCATGAGGGACTTCGAGGCCCAGAGGGAGCGCGGCGCCGCCGCCGGCGCGGCGATCCGCTGCCGGCACGCGGTCGAGCTGCGGGGCGTGAGCTTCGCCTACGAGACCGAGGGCGAGCGACGCGTGCTGCACGGCGTGGACATGGTCGTGCCGGCCGGCAGGACGACGGCCCTCGTGGGTCCCTCGGGCGGCGGCAAGAGCACGGCGGCAGACCTGCTCATCGGGCTGCTCGAGCCCGACTCCGGCGCGCTGCTCGTGGACGGCGAGGAGGTCGCGGGCGACAGGCGCCTCGCGTGGCGCCGGCAGGTCGCCTACGTGGCGCAGGACGTCTTCCTGTTCCACGACACGGTGCGCGCGAACCTGCTCGTCGGCGACCCGGAGGCCGGCGACGAGCGGCTGTGGGAGGCGCTGGACCGGGCCGCCGCCTCGTTCGTCCGCGACCTGCCGCAGGGCCTCGACACGGTCGTCGGCGACCGCGGGTCGACGCTCTCGGGCGGGGAGCGCCAACGCCTCGCCCTGGCCCGCGCGCTCCTGCGCGAGCCTCAGCTCCTGGTCCTCGACGAGGCCACCAGCAGCCTCGACGCCATCAACGAGGCGCGCGTGCAGGAGGCCATAGGGGCGCTGCGGGGGCGCGTGACGCTTCTCGTCATCGCCCACCGGCTGGCCACGGTGCGCGACGCCGACCTCATCTACGTCATGGACGGCGGCGAGGTCGTCGAGTCGGGCACGTGGCAGGAGCTGATGAGCCGCGGCTCGGGGACGCTGCGGGAGCTGGCGGTGGCCCAAGGTCTCGGGACCGAGCTCGCGCGGTAGCGAGGCCGTCGGCCACGACGCGCCCCTCCTCTTCGCGCCGGGCGACCGCGCCCGGTCCGTCGCACCGTGGCGCAGGCAGGCCCTCGTGTCGCAAGGGCTAGATCAACATGTCATCGCGCGGCCGGCGGGCGCCGGCCGCGCGACTCCTCGTCACCGCCGACCCGTCGAACGGGGCGGGCGGTCACGCGCGGTGGCCCTAGAAGGACCACCACCAGGATGGGAACGAGAACGAACCGTCGGGTCCGGAGCTCCTGCCGCTCTGCTTGCCGCCGCCGAGCACGACGTCGGTGACGCGACCCACGACGGTGACCCGCATCGGCTCCCAAGTCTTCACTGGCGTACCCCCTTCCCTGCGGATTCTAAGAACGTCAGCCCCGCGGCGTGACGGTACTTAGGCATGTCGTATCGCCCTCCCGACACCGAGCTCAGCCCTCCGCCGCGCCGATGGACGCGATGGCGTCGCAGGCGGCGCCGAGGTGCTCGAGGCCGTCGGGGAACGAGAGCTCGTAGACGCGCAGCGCCGGGGCGAGTACCAGGTAGGCCCGCAGCATGGAGCGCTTGCGCTCGACGTCGGTCATGGTGAAAGCGTACGCCTCGGAGAGCAGCGCGTCGAACGCCTCGCGCGCGCCGAGCCGCCGCAGGACGACCCGCGGACGTCCCCTGGCGAGGAAGACCACGGCGGCGAGGGGCAGCGGCCGCGCCGCCGCCTCGTCCCAGCCCGCCAGCGTCACGCGCACCCGCCGCTTGCTCGGGGCCCCGAAGTGCGCCGCGCTCTGGTCGCGCAAGCGCGCGGCGGTGGGGAGCGGCAGCACCCTCAGGGAGTCCGGGGCGATCACGACGGCGTCGTCGGCCACGTGGGCGTGGCCGCGCTCCGCCAGGGCGTAGGCCAGCGTCGACTTGCCCGACTCGGGCCGCCCGCACAGGGCCACGACGCCGAGGCCGCCGACGTGAACGGCGCTGCCGTGCAGCGCCTCGAGCCCGTAGGCCTGCAGCGCGAACGGGAGCACGCTGCGCAGGTAGAAGTCCTCCAGCGTCCGCGGCGACGCGCCGGGGGCCGGCGACACCGCGACCTCCGGCCGCAGGTCGCCTGGCGCCTCCGCCGGGAAGCGGAACGTGCCCACGCCGTCGATCTCCATCCAGTGGTAGCCGCCCTCGGTGGTGCCGCGGGCGACGCACCGTCCGCGGGCGTCGCGCCACTCGGCCACGCGCGGCGGCCCCCCGGCGAAGCTGGGGACCTCGCCGGTGAAGCGCGCGAGCGGGAGCGGCATCACGCCGCCCCTGCGGGGGCTGCCCCGACCGCCGCTCCGCGCGCGGCCCCGCACGCCGGCCGGCGCACCGGCCCGTCCGCCCGGCGGGTCCGCGAGGGCGGCGAGCGTGGGGTAGGGCGCGAGGTTCGCTTCTTCGGCCATGACGATGCCAGGTTCCTCACGTACGGCCGACGCGTGGACGGCGCGGGACGGTCGGGTGCAGATGATACCGGGGCTCGCGGACGGGCCCGGCGACGCCGTCACACGCGCCCCGCGGCGCCCTGGCCCGCCGGCGCGAGGTCGGCGACGAGGCGCTCGAGGGCCGCCACCGCCTCCTCCAGACGGTCGAACCCGTCCCGGTAGGTGAGGCGGTAGACGGGCACGCGGGCGGTGAGCTTCAGGTAGCTGGCGACGGCCTGCCTGTCGCGGGCGGCCTCGTGGGGCGCGTGGAAGTAGGCGCGGCCGAGCAGGGCCGTGAACGCCTGGCCGGGCGAGAGGCGCTCGAGCCCGGTCCGGGCGCCCACTTCCTCGGCGCCGGCGCGCCGCAGCAGCACGAAGGCCGCCAGCGGCACGGGCGCCCCCAGCCCGACGGGCCCGGCGGGCTCCGGCAGCCGCGCGCGGACCGGCAGCCCGAACCTGGCGGCGGTCTCGTCCCTCGCCCGCGGGACGAACGGCAGCGGACGCAGCGCGGGCCGCGCGGGGTGCTCGGCGGGCGCGGGGTCGAGCACCACGGCGTCGTCGGCGATCAGCTCATGACCCCGGCTCGCCAGGGACAGCGCGAGGGTGGTCTTGCCGGCGCCGGAGGGCGCGGTGAGCACCAGTGCGCCGGCCGGGGTGAGGAGGGCGCTGCCGTGCACGCTCTCGTAGCCGTAGGCCTCCAAGGCGAGGACGGACAGCGACCTGTAGTAGTGGTCGACGACCTCGTCCCACTCGGCGCCCGGCTCGGGTACGGCCTCGCACCGCAAGACGCCGTCCGGCGCGCTCAGCGGGAACCTGTAGCTCGCCAGGCCGACGAGGCGGAACCAGCAGCAGTCGCCTTGCTTGAGCGTGTAGGCGATCGGCTTGCCCCGGCGACCGTACCAGGTGACGGCGCCCGTCGCTTCGTCGAGGCTGGGAGGCTCTGCCTGTGAGCGCCTGAGGACGTCGATGATCATGGGGAGCGGCTGGTGGCCGCGCGGGCGGCGTGCCGCCCGCGCGAGCGCTAATGGTGCCGGCCCGCTCTCACGGGCCGGCGTGTGGCGGGGTCAGCGCCGGTTCTGGCGGGACCACGAGGATCCCCCGTCGCCGTCGGAGCGGCTCAGGTTGCCACCCCGCACGACCTCGGTGACCTGGCCGACCACGCTGACCCGCATGGGGGTCCAAGTCTTCAAGGCCTCACCTCCCCTCCCTCCGATTCTAGGAACGCGCTCCCCGCGGGGAGCGCGTCACTAGCTAGTCGTCCAGCTCGGCTAGCACGCTCTCCGCGACCAGGGTGGCGAGGGCGTTCTCCACGTTCTCCCATACGACCGCGTACGGGACGTCGTAGACCTCCGCCATCGCCGCCGCCGCTTCCCTGTCGGTGCTGCCGCCGAGGAGCAGGTCGACCAGGTGAGCCGCGGTCTCGTTGAGCTCGATGATCTTGTCTGTGCCCAGGTGCACGGCGAGCATCGTGTCGCCCATGCGCTCCAAGACAACGTCGTTGGCCGCCTGGAAACGGCGAGCCGTGGAGGTTTGCAGGTCCATCGAGCGGTCGCTCCTTGGTCTCGTCGTGGCGCCGGGGGGAAGGCGCTGCGTACTGAGCCGAGGATACGCCGCGCGGCCAGGCGTGCCCGCGCCCCCGTCACATCCTCCCCTCACACGGCGTTAACCTCAGGCCACGGTGATCGACTCGTCGAGGTAGACGTCCTGGATGAGGTTCAGGAGCCGCACGCCCTCCGCCATGGGGCGCTGGAACGCCTTGCGGCCCGAGATGAGGCCCATGCCGCCGCCGCGCTTGTTCAGCACGGCCGTCAGTACGGCCTCGGCGTAGTCGTTGGCTCCGCCCGAGGCCCCGCCCGAGTTGATGAGCCCGACCCGGCCCATGTAGGCGTTGGCGACCTGCCAGCGGACCATCTCGATGGGATGGTCGTCAGGCATCAGCTCGTCGTACATCCGCTTGTGTGTGCGCCCGAAGCCGACGGCCTGGAAGCCGCGGTTCGTGTCGGGCAGCTTCTGCTTGACGATGTCCGCCTGGATCGTGACGCCCAGGTGGTTCGCCTGGCCCGTGAGGTCGGCGGCGGCGTGGTAGTCCTTGCCGTCGACCTTGAACGCGTCGTTGCGCGTGTAGCACCACAGGATCGTGGCCAGTCCCAGCTCGTGCGCGTACGCGAACGCCTCGGCGATCTCGACGATCTGGCGGTTCGAGTCGGGGTGCCCGAAGTAGACGGTGGCGCCCACCGCCACGGCTCCCATGTCGTACGCCTCGTCGATCGTCCCGAACAGCACCTGCTCGTACTGCGAGGGGTACGTCATGAGCTGGTTGTGGTTGACCTTGACGATGAACGGGATCTTGTGGGCGTACTTCCGCGCGACCATGCCGAGCACGCCGAAGGTGGAGGCCACGGCGTTGCAGCCGCCCTCGATGGCCAGGCGCACGATGTTCTCGGGGTCGAAGTAGTCGGGGTTCGGCGCGAAAGACGCGCCGCCGGAGTGCTCGACGCCCTGGTCGACGGGCAGGATCGAGAGGTAGCCGGTGCCGGCCAGGCGTCCGTGGCCGAACAGGGTCTGCAGGCTGCGCAGCACGCGCGGGCTGCGGTCCGACGCCGCGAAGACCCTGTCGACGAAGTCGGGCCCGGGCAGGTGCAGCCGCGAACGCTCGATGCCCCGCGCCTCGTAGGAGAGTAGGGCCTCGCCCTGTTCGCCAAGCAGCTCGCGGATCTCGGTGTTCATGCAGACCTCCAGGTCAGAGGCGAGCGCATGAGGAGCTCGCTACGGCCCCAAGTCCCCGGCGCGGGAGTCATCCGAGGGCGACGTCGAGCACCAGCATCACGACTACGCCGACCATGGTACCCATGGTCGCCAGGCGCTCGTGTCCCCGCGTGTGGGTCTCGGGCACTATCTCGTCGAGGATCACGTACAGCATCGCGCCGGCCGCGAAGCCCATCGCGTAGGGCAGCAGCGGGGCCACCATCGTCACGAGCCAGGCGCCGAAGACCGCCGCCGGGAGCTCGAACAGGCCGGCGCGTATGCCCGTGACGGTGGCGAACCGCCTCCCGCCCATGCCGGCGTTGCGCGCCGCCACGGCCACGGCCAGGCCCTCGGGGACGTTCTGGATGCCTATCGCGAGCATCAGGGCCAGGGCGTCGCTGACGCGGCTCGACCCGAAGCCCACGCCCACGGCCAGGCCCTCCGGCACGTTGTGGAGGGTGATGGCGACGATGAACAGGAGCACCGCCGAGAGGCGGCTGCGCGCGCCCTCGGGCGTGCCGGCCTCCTGGGCGGCGTCGTAGCGCTGACGGCCCGTGATGAGCACGTGCACGTGCGGCACCCAGGCGTCGGCGCGGTCGAGGACGGCCACCCCGAGGACGATGCCCACCAGGACCGGCACGAGTCCTCCCAGCTCGATGCCGGGGAGGATCAGGCTGGTGAACGCCGCCGTGAGCATCACGCCCGCCGCGAAGCCCATGGCGGCGTCGAGGCCGCGCTGGCTGGGGGCGCGCCAGGCGCCTATGAGCACCGCCCCCACGAGGTTCATCAGGGCGATGAACAGGCCGCCCACCAGCCCCTGCATCACCGGGTCGCCGCCTGCCACGCGGAGGAACAGCTCGACGAACCCGTTCATGGCCCTAGGATACGGTCGTCGTGACCTACCCCATGGGCCAGGACCCCTGGCGCTCAGGAGAGAACTACGACCGGTACATGGGCCGCTGGAGCCGCGAGGTGGCGCCCCGGTTCCTGGCCTGGCTGGCGCCGCCGCGGGGCCTCGACTGGCTCGACGTCGGCTGCGGCACCGGAGCGCTGTCGGGGACGGTCGTGAGGCTGGCCGCGCCGCGCAGCCTGCTCGGCGTCGACGTCTCGGCCTCCTTCGTGGAGCGGGCGCGGGAGAACGTGCCCGACCCCCGCGCGCGGTTCTCCGTCGGCGACGCGCAGGACCTCAGGGTCGAGACGGGGAGCCGCGACCTCGCGGTGTCCGGCCTGATGCTGAACTTCGTGCCCGACAGGCCGCGGGCGCTGCGCGAGATGGCGCGCGCGACGAGGGGCGGCGGCACCGTGGCCTTCTACGTGTGGGACTACCCGGGGCGAGGAGTGGAGTTCATGCGCCTGTTCTGGGAGGTGGCCGGCGCCCTCGACCCGGCCGCCGTGCCGCTGGGGGAGGCCGCGCGCTTCCCCTTCTGCACGCCGGAGGGCCTCACGGCCCTGGCCCTCGAGGCCGGCTGGGCCGACGTGGAGGCGGTGCCCCTCGAGGTGGAGACCGTGTTCGCCGGCTTCGACGACTACTGGGAGCCGTTCGAGCTCGGCACGGGGCCGGCCCCCACCTACTGCGCCGCCCTCGACCACGAGGCGCGCCAGCGGCTGCGCAGGGCGCTGCGCGAGCGCCTGCCGTTCGAGCGCGACGGCACGCTGCGCCTGAGCGCGCGGGCCTGGGGGGTGCGGGGGCGTGCCGCGTTCTAGGCTGCCTGCATGGACGCACCCGGACGAGAGCACGACGGCGAGGCGCGGGAGCGCGCTGGGGGCGTGACCGCCGAGCACGCGGCAGACGGCGTCTCCGACGTCGCCATGGTGGGCCTGGGCGTGATGGGCCGGAACCTCGTCCTGAACCTCAGCGACCACGGCCTCGCCGTCTCCGTCCACGACCGCGACCGGCGCGCCGTGCGCGACTTCCTAGGCGGGGAAGCGTCCGGGCGCGCCGTGCGCGGCTTCGACGACCTCGCCTCGCTGGCGCTGTCGCTCGGCCGGCCGCGCCGCGTGATGCTGATGGTGCCCGCGGGCGCGCCCGTAGACGCCGTGCTGGACGACCTCGTGCCGCACCTGGAGCCGGGCGACGTGGTCATCGACGGCGGCAACTCCCACTACGCCGACACGGCGCGCCGCGCCCGCGAGCTGAGGGAGCGCGGCCTGCTCTTCGTCGGCGCCGGCGTGTCCGGTGGCGCGGAGGGCGCGCGCGTCGGCCCGGCGATCATGCCGGGCGGCGACCCGGCGGCCTGGCCCCTCGTCGCGGGGATGCTGCAGGACATAGCGGCGCGCGTCGACGGGCAGCCCTGCTGCGACTGGGTGGGCGAGGGCGGCGCCGGGCACTACGTGAAGATGGTGCACAACGGCATCGAGTACGCCGACATGCAGCTCATCGCCGAGGCGTACCACTACATGCGCGTCGTCGTGGGGCTGACGGTCCGCGAGTCCGCGGGCGTCTTCGCCGAGTGGGCGGGCTCACGCCTCGACTCCTACCTCGTGGAGATCACGGCCGACGTCCTCGCCCGCGTCGACGACGACGGGCTGCCGCTGGTCGACAAGGTCCGCGACGTGGCCGGCCAGAAGGGCACGGGCCGCTGGGCCGCGGCCGACGCCCTCGAGCGCGGCGTGCCCCTCGACCTGACCGCCGCGGCCGTGTTCGCCCGAGCCCTCTCGGCGCTGAAGGACGAGCGCGTGGCCGCCGCGCAGACGCTGCGCGGGCCGGGCCGGTCGGGCGTCTCGTTCGACCGCCTGGGCCAGCTCAGGGACCTGGAGGACGCGCTGTACGCCGCGAAGGTCGTCGCCTACGCGCAGGGGTTCGCGCTGCTCAGGCGCGCGTCGGACGACCTCGGCTGGGGGGTGCCGCTCAGCACTGTCCCCCTGCTGTGGCGCGGCGGCTGCGTGATCCGCTCGCGGATCCTCGGCGACGTCGCCGCGGCCTACGCCGAGGACCCCGAGCTGCCCGACCTGATGACGGCCCCGCGGTTCGCGCGCGAGCTCGCGGGCTGCCAGGCGGGCTGGCGCCGCACGCTGACGCGGGCGATCGCCGCCGGCGTGCCGATGCCGGCGACGTCCGCCGCGCTGGCCCACTACGACGGCTACAGGTCGGAGCGGCTGCCGGCGAACCTCATCGAGGCGCAGCGAGACTACTTCGGGGCGCACGGCTACGAGCGCGTCGACGCGCCGCGCGGCGAGCGCTTCCGCACCGACTGGACGGGGCGCGGCGGTACGTGACGGCCGCGCCGCACGAGGCCTAGGCGACAGGAGAGGGCGGCGGCGCGGTCGGGCCGGCGCAGCGCTCCGAAGCGAACATGTCGCCGGCGGCGAGGAGGGTGGGATGAGCGACTACGAAGCGATCCGCGAGACGGTCTTCCACTACTGCGAGGGCTACAGGGAGAAGGACCGCGCGCGGCTGGAGAGGGCGTTCGCCCCGAACGTGGCGGTCATGTTCGGCTGCACCCGGAACGAGCACGGCCGTCCCGAGATCTGGTCGGCGCCGATCGCGGACTCGATCGACAGGTGGGTCGCCCCCGAGTACACCCCCTTCGAGTTCGCCGAGGGGAGGATGCTCGCCGTCGACATCTTCAGCGACGTCGGCGCGACGGTGCTGTTCGACTTCGGGGGCAAGTTCCTCGAGTCCTACCAGCTGGCGAAGGCCGGCGGGCAGTGGCGCATCGTCAGCAAGTTCATCGTCGACCCCGACCGCGCCAGCGCTTGAGCCGCTCGCGCGGCGGCGGCCGCCTCAGTCGGCCCCCACCGCGCCGTCGCTCAGGCGCACGTACGCGACCGCGCGGTTGTTGTCGAGGCTGACCTCCGCGATCGCGCCGGCGGGGTTCGCGACGTTCACGAGCGCGTAGCGGCCGTCGGGCAGCCCGTCGACGATCAGGTCCTGCTCGTAGAGCTGCGCCACGTAGACGTCGCCGTAGCCGGGCGAGATGCCCTGCACGTCGCCGCGGCAGTCGACCGGGTACACGCCCCGCGAAGCGTCGATCAGCTCCTCCTCGACCGGGACGTTGTCCATGAGGCAGAAGCCGACCTTGTCGTTCCGGGCCACGATCTCGCCGAGGCCGCCGTCGGGCGTCACGGTCCACAGCTCGTAGCGCGCGAACGTCGTCAGGTGCAGGTGGCCGTGGCGGTGGTCGAACTGGAACGTGCCCACCTGCTCGCCCGGCACGACGTCGCCCGTGGCCGTGTGGAAGGTCTGGTAGACCACGAGCTCGCCCGTCTCCGGCTGCTCGCGGCCTCTCACCTCCAAGGGCCCGGGCCCGGCGTTCCAGATCGTCGTCGTGAACTTCAGGCGGCGGTGCCCCCCGCTCGAGGACTGGTCGACGAGGTAGAAGCCGGACGGCTCCAGCACCCGCAGGTCGGGCAGCAGCGGCGGGGCCGCGAGGGCCTGCTCGGCGCCGGGCTGGGCCGGGGCGTTCGGCGCCGGTCTGTCCCCGACCGTGGACCCTGCGGCGGACGCCGGCTCGCCTCGGGGCGCGGCCGGGACGTCCGACGACGGACCTCCCCGCAACGGACCCGGCAACCGTACGGGCGCCGGCGCTGCGACCGGGCCGTCCTGCGGCGCGAGCGTGGCACCGACGACCAGCGCCAGGCCGAGGACGGCCGCCGCGACCAGGAGCGGCCACGAGTCGAGCCCCGCCCTCGACGGGCGGCCGGGGCGCCTCCTCGTGCGGTACCGTCCTCGCACCGTCGACCACGCTTCCTCGCTCCCCGACCCTGCGCCGATGATGTGGCACCCGCGCCGCGGGGCGGGGCAGCCAGGTCACCTAGGCCAGCACGAACAACAGCGGCACGGCCGACGTCATCAGGTTCGTGAGGAAGTGCGCGACGATAAGCGGCATCAGCCGCCGCCGGCGCCGGTAGATGACGCCGGCCGTCGCGCCCCAGGCCGTGAAGGCCACTACGTACACGAGCATCGCCGCGGCGGAGGGCGCCAGGAACAGGTGCTGGACCCCGAACAGCGCCGCCGGCAGCAGCACCGCCAGCCAGGCCGGGACCCCCTGCTCCTCGAGCTCGCCCTGCGCGTGGCCGCGGTAGTAGAGCTCCTCGACGGGGGCGTTCGTGACGGGGAACAGCGCGATCACCAGCACGGCGAGGGCCAGCGAGACGGCCTCGCCGAGCGCCACCTCGGCGCCGGGGGGCGGCACGAAGACGGTCTCCCAGGCGCCGGCGAACCCGGCCGGCCCCGCGAGCAGCAGCACGACCAGGCTCATGGCCGCCGCGAACGGCACGAACATGACGAAGAGCCAGAGCATGCCGTAGGCGACGTCGCTCCCGCGGAGCCAGGGGCGTTCGCCGAGGAGCCCGCGCGCTCTCCCGCCGCGCGCCAGCAGCGCCAGGCAGGCGACGTTGACGGGGACGAAGTAGAGGGCCGAGAACTGGGGCGCCGCGGCGAAGGAGAAGGGCGCGCCGGTCGCCACCGCGACCGCCGCCGCCGTCGCGGCGGCCGCCAGCGCCAGCAGCGCGATGCGCACGAGCACGAGTCCCACGCCTGACCCTAACCGCTCGGCGCCGACCTCAGCCGTCGAAGAGGTGCCAGGCGCGGGGCAGCACGGCCACGCGCCCGCGCGTCGCCGCGTCGTGGGGGACGTCGACGTCGAGGCGCGCGCGTCCGCGTCCCGCCTCGAGCTCGAGCCGCTGGTTGGCACCCACGCGCCGGGAGGCCACGACCACGCCCTCGATCGCCCCCTCGGCCCCGGGGGCGAGCTCGACGTCGTGCGGGCGGAACGCCAGCAGGGCCGGCCCGTCGCCCCTGTCGACGCGCGGCAGGGCCAGGGCGCGCCCTTCCCATTCGAGCGCGCCGCCCCTCACCTCGACGGGGAGCAGGTTCGACTCGCCGATGAACTCGAAGACGAACCGCGAGGCGGGGCGCTCCAGCACCTCGTCGGGGTCGCCCACCTGCTCGACGCGCCCCTCCCTCATCACGGCCACCCTGTCGGCCAGCTCCAGCGCCTCCTCCTGGTCGTGCGTGACGAACAGGGTCGTGTGGCCCGTCCTGTCGTGGAGCTCGCGCAGGCCGCGCCGCAGCTCGCGCCTCACCTTCGCGTCGAGGGCGCCGAAGGGCTCGTCGAGGAGCAGCACGCGCGGCTTGATGGCCAGGGCGCGCGCCAGGCCCACGCGCTGCCGCTGGCCGCCGGAGAGCTGGGCCGGGTAGCGCCGCTCCAGGCCCCCCAGCTGCACGAGATCGATGAGCGCGCGCACGCGGGCGTCGACCTCGGCGCGCGAGAGGCTCGTGCCGCCGCGGCGCCTCCGCACGCGCAGCCCGAAGGCGATGTTGTCGTAGACGGTCATGTGCCGGAACAGCGCGTAGTGCTGGAAGACCATGCCGACGTTGCGCTGCTGCACGGTGAGCCGGGAGGCGTCCTCGTCGCCGAACCAGACGCGCCCGGTGTCGGGCGTGAGGAGGCCGGCGACGACCCTCAGCAGCGTGGTCTTGCCCGAGCCGGAGGGCCCGAGCAGCGCCATGAGCTCGCCGGGCTCGGCCTCGAGAGACACGCCGCGCAGCGCCGCCGCGGCGTCGAAGGCGAGGCTGACGTCCTCGAGTTTGACGGCGACGGACTCGCCCCAGTCCATGCCGCCGCGCCCGGCGCCCTCGTCAGCGGACCACATGACCCGCCTTCGCGAGGTAGTCGCGCCTCTCGAGGACGGCCTTGATGACGAGCGTGACGAGCGACAGCAGCGCGAGCAGCGACGCCAGCGCGAACGCGGCGACCCAGTTGTACTCGTTGTAGAGGATCTCGACCTGCAGCGGGATCGTGTTCGTCTGGCCGCGGATGTGGCCGGAGACGACGGAGGCGGCGCCGAACTCGCCCATCGCGCGCGCGTTGCACAGCAGCACGCCGTAGAGGAGCCCCCAACGCACGTTCGGCAGCGTGACGAGGGCGAAGACCTGCCAGCCGCGGGCGCCCAGCGTGAGGGCCGCCTCCTCGTCCTCGCTGCCCAGCTCCTGCATCACCGGCACGAGCTCCCTGGCCACGAACGGCACGGTCACGAAGAGCGTGGCCAGCACGATGCCGGGCACGGCGAACACGACCTGGATGCCGCGCGACTGCAGGAAGGGCCCAAGGTAGCCCTGCGCGCCGAACAGCAGGAGGTAGACGACACCGGCGATGACGGGCGAGACGGAGAACGGCAGGTCGATGAGCGTGACGAGGAGCGACTTGCCGCGGAACTCGAACTTCGCCACGGCCCAGGCCGCCGCGACGCCGAAGACGGCGTTGAGCGGCACGGCGATGGCGGCGACGAGCAGCGTGAGCCTGATCGCGGCGCGGGCCTCCGGCTCTACGAGCGACGCCAGGTAAGCGCCGACGCCGCCGCTCAGCGCCTGCACGAAGACGACGGTCAGCGGCAGCAGCAGGAGCACGCCGAGGACCGCCACGGCCGCGGCGGTGAGGCCCCACTTCAGCGCCCGCGGCTCGCCTATGGGCCCCGCCCGGCGCACGCGGGCCGCCTGCCTCGCCGCCCGGTCAGCCACGCCCGAAGCGCCTCCTCGTCCAGGCCTGCACGAGGTTCACGCCCAGCAGCAGGGCGAACGAGATGCCGAGCATGACGAGCGCGAGGGCCATCGCGCCAGGGTAGTCGAACTCCTCGAGCCTGATGATGATGAGGAGCGGCGCGATCTCGGTCTGGAACGGCAGGTTGCCGGCGATGAAGATCACCGAGCCGTACTCGCCCACGGCCCTGGCCAGCGCCAGCGCGAACCCCGTGACGCCGGCAGGCAGCAGCGTCGGCACCACGACCCTGAGGAGCGTCTGGAGGCGGCTGGCCCCCAGCGTGGCGGCGGCCTCCTCGACCTCGACGTCGAGCTCCTCGATGACCGGCTGGAGGGACCTCACGACGAACGGCAGGCCGATGAACACCAGCGCCACGACGATGCCGGCCTGCGTGTAGGCGACCTGCAGCCCCAGCGCGGCGAGGGGGCCGCCCAGCCAGCCGGTGGCGTCGAACACCGAGGCCAGGGCGATGCCGGCGACGGCCGTGGGCAGCGCGAAGGGCAGGTCGACCACGGCGTCGAGGACCCGACGCCCGGGGAAGCGGTAGCGCGCCAGCACCCAGGCGACGACGCCGCCCGCGACCAGCGCGATGAGCGCGGCCATGAGCGCGGACGTGAAGCTGAGGCGCACGGCCGCCCGCGAGCGCTCGTCGGCGAAGACGCCGGTGAGCTCGCCGAGGGGCAGCGTGGCGCCGCGCAGCGCCAGCGCCGCCAGCGGCGCG
The DNA here is from genome assembly GCA_036381035.1 of Trueperaceae bacterium. Classification (NCBI taxonomy): domain Bacteria; kingdom Thermotogati; phylum Deinococcota; class Deinococci; order Trueperales; family Trueperaceae; species Trueperaceae bacterium. The sequence goes on from DASVDQ010000081.1 coordinate 19,720, forward strand.
AGGACGATGAGGCTGAGGTAGGTGAGGGTGTAGCCGAGCGCCAGGCCGAAGCCCGGCAGCACGCTCCGCGAGCGGAAGCTCGTCGCCACGCGGCGGCCTCAGCGCCCGAAGAGCTGGTCGAACTCGCCGCCGTCGCCGAAGTGGACCCGCTGCGCGTTCGCCCACCCGCCGAACATCTCGTCGTCGATGCTCACCAGCTCCGTCTCGGCGAAGCGCGCCGCGTCCTCCGGGTCGGCGAGCGACATGTCGGCCGGCCGGTAGAAGTGCTTGGCGGCGAGCCGCTGGCCCTCGGGCGAGTAGAGGTACTCGAGGTACGCCTCGGCGACCTCCCGCGTGCCGTGCGCGTCGACGTTCTCGTCGACCACGGCCACCACGGGCTGGGCCAGCATGGAGACCGAGGGCACCACGACCTCGTAGTCCTCGGCGCCGAACTGCGAGACGATGAGCAGCGCCTCGTTCTCCCAGGCGATGAGCACGTCGCCGATGCGCCGCTGCACGAACGTGGTCGTGGAGCCGCGGGCGCCCGTGTCGAGCATGGCCACGTTGCGGTAGATGGCGCCGACGAACTCGCGCACCCGCTCGACGTCGCCGCCGTACTCCCGGTAGGCCCAGGCCCAGGCGGCCAGGTAGTTCCACCGCGCCGCTCCCGAGGTCTTCGGGTTCGGCGTCACGACCGCCACGTCGTCCCTCACCAGGTCGTCCCAGTCCTCGATGCCCTTCGGGTTGCCGGCCCTCACGACGAAGACCATCGTCGAGGTGTACGGCGACGAGCCGTTGGGCAGGCGCTCACGCCAGTCGGGAGCGATGAGGCCCGACAGCTCCGCGATCGCGTCGACGTCGGACTGCAGCGCCAGCGTGACGACGTCGGCCTGCAACCCCTCCACCACGGCGCGCGCCTGCGCGCCAGAGCCGCCGTGCGACTGGTTCACCACCACGGTCTCGCCCGTCTCCTCCAGCCAGTGGGCCGCGAACGCCTCGTTGAACTCGCGGTAGAACTCGCGCGTCGGGTCGTAGCTGACGTTGAGGAGCGTGACCTGGGCGTGGGCTGCCGACGTGAGGCAGAGCGCGACCGCGAGCGAGGCCGCGAGGGACAGGCGTGACGAGCGGGGCGTGGCAGAAACCATCGACACCTCGCATTCTCGTGCCCTCCTTGTGAGGACACGTGGAAGTTAGCACCGGTGACGGCGCCCAGCGGTCGCGAGCGATGCGGCGCGGTCGGCGTCCTCAGCGAAACTCGGCGCCGGGCCCTACAGCTTCACCGCCGTGCCGGAGGCGGTGACCATGAGCATGCCGCCGCCCTGGCCGAACGTGATGGACTCGTAGTCGAGGTCGACGCCGAGCACCGCGTCGGCGCCGAGCTCCTGCGCCGCCTGCCGCATCTCGGCGAGCGCGTTCTCCTTCGCTTCCCGCAGGCTCTGCTCGTACAGCGCGCTGCGTCCGCCGATGATGTCGCGGATCCCGGCCATGAAGTCGCGCAGGATGTTGGCCCCGAGGATCGTCTCCCCGGTGACGAGCCCGAGGTACTCGCGGACCGGCCTGCCCTCGACGCTGTGGGTGGTCGTGACGATCATGCGGCGAGGCTAACCCGTCCGCGGGCGCCCCGACACGGCCGGTCGCGGCGGCGGGCCCGGCGGGACCGCTCCGCCCCGCCTGTCGCGGCGGCGCGATCGACCGGTAGGGCCCGGCCTCGGACGGTCGTGGGGCCGCGCTCGTCCGGAAAGCGGTGGGCAGCGGCGGAGCGGCCGTACTAGGCTCCTGGCGTGCTCGACGTGCTCCTCAGCCTGCTGGTCGTCGTCGGCACCGCCTGGCTCGGCCGGGTGCTCCTCGACGCGCGCGAGCTCGGCTGGGGACGGCTGCTGCTGGCGGCCCTCATGGGCATCGCCGTGGGCGACGCCACGGCGCTGTTCCTGCTGGCGGCCGACGTCAGCGAGGTGCAGGCCGTCGACTTCCGGCAGCTCCAGCTCGTCTCCCTGCCGTTCCGGGTCGTGGCGACCATGGGCTCGATCGTCGTGCTGGAGCTCGCCTTCCGCCGCGGGCGCGCGGGCGTGGAGGGCGCCCGCGGGCCGACCTCCCGCCGGAGGCCCTTGCTGCGCCCCGGCCTGCTCCTGCGCGCGTTCGCGGTGTCGCGCGTGTTGGCGCGCCACGGCCTCGCCCCGCTGGTGGGCTGGGGCAGCGGTCGCGGCCGGACCCTCGGCGCGCGCGACCTCGCCGCCCGCGCCCGGCGGGCGTGCGAGGAGGCGGGCGGGGTCTTCGTCAAGCTCGGCCAGCTCCTGGCGACGCGGCCCGACCTGCTCCCGCCCGAGGCCCTGAGCGAGCTCGCCAAGCTCCAGTCTTCCGCCGCGCCCGTCGGCCGGGAGGAGGTGGCGGCGCAGGTCGAGGCGCAGCTCGGTCGGCCGCTCGAGACCGTGTTCGCGAGCTTCGACTGGGAGCCGCTCGGCTCGGCGTCGATCGCGCAGGCCCACGCCGCCACGCTGCGGGACGGCTCGCAGGTCGTCGTCAAGGTGCGACGGCCCGGCCTGGAGCGCGTCATCGACCACGACCTGGCGATCATCGGCTGGCTGGCACGCACGGCGGAGCGCCGCTTCCCCTGGGCCCGGCGCCTGGGCGTGGCGGCACTGGCGCGCGAGTTCGCCGACGCGCTCCTCGGCGAGCTCGACTTCACCGTGGAGGCCCGGAACATCGAGGAGGTCGCCAAGGCCGTCGCCGACGAGCCGCTCCTGCACGTGCCCGCGGTCCACGCCGAGCTCACGAGGCCGGGGCTGCTGGTCATCGAGCGGCTGGCCGGCTCGCCGCTCGCGGAGGCCTCGAGCGGCTCCGTCCTCGCCGGCTCGTCCGACGGAGAGCCTGCCGCCGGCGCCGACGGAGCGCCGCCGGCAGCGCGGCCCGGCGCCGGTGCCGAGCCCGACGCTCTGGCCCTCGCCGACGCCCTCTGCCGCTCCCAGGTGAGGGCGATGCTGGCGGGCGAGCGCTTCCACGGCGACCCGCACCCTGGCAACGTGCTGCTCCTCGACGACGGCCGCCTCGGGCTCATCGACATGGGCATCAGCAGCAGGCTGGACGCCTTCGAGCGTGCCGCCGTCTTCCAGATGCTGCTGGCGCTGCGGCACGAGCAGCCCACGCTCCTCTACGAGTCGATGGTGACGATCGGCGCCGTCGACCAGGCCGTCCACGACCCGGAGGAGATCGAGCGGGCGGTGGCGCGGTTCATGGCCGCCTACCTGGGGCCCGGCCTGCCGCCGGCGCGGGCCCTCACCGACCTGCTGCGGCTCACGCTCGAGCTGGGCCTGCGCCTGCCGCCCTCGACCAGCGCGATGTTCCGCGCGCTGGCGACCCTGATGGGGACGCTCGAGCAGCTCCACCCCGGCTACCCGGTCATCGAGCGGATCGCCGAGCTCGGCGGCGACGAGTTCGAGCGGCGCCTGATGCCCGGCTCGCTGGCCGAGTTCGTCCGCCAGGAGTGGACCGACCTCGGCCCGCTGCTGGCGCGCCTGCCGCGGCACGTCGACAGGCTCGCCACGATGGCGGAGCACGGGCGCCTCTCCCTGCGCGCCCGCCTGCTCGCCGACGCCGACGACCGACGGTTCGTCGAGCGCCTCCTCAACCGGTCCCTGCTGGCGCTACTCAGCGTGGGCACCGGCGTGGTGTCGGTGATGCTGCTGGGCCTGCCCGCCGGCCTCCGCTTCCCCTGGTTCGAAGTGGGCCTCTACGAGGTCCTCGGCTGGATCGGCCTCTTCATCGCGATGACGCTGATGTTCAGGGTGCTCCTGGCCGTGCTGCGCAGCGAGGGCTAGCCCGGTCCGCGGGGTCTTACGTCCCTACTCGCGCCCCTCTCCCGCCTGCAACGTGGAGGTCAGCATCCGGGTTGTGAACCGGGACGAGGAGGTTCCCGCAGTGAGCGACACCCAGGGACGACCCACCCGCGGGCGTGCCGGTGGCCCCAGGGCCCTCCGCCTCGCGACGGCGGCGCTGACGGTGCTGGCGGCGCTCGCCCTGGCGCAGGAGGCGGATGAGCTGCCCAAGGGCATCGGGCCCATCGCCGAGGTGGAGCTCGGCGAGATCGACCCGGAGAGGGTGGCCGCCGGCCGGGCGACGTTCGAGTCGCTGTGCTCGGCCTGCCACAGGTTCGGCGAGCGCTACGTGGGCCCCGACCTGCTCGGCGTCACCGAGCGCCGGGCGCCCGAGTGGATCATGAACATGGTCCTCAACACCAACGAGATGCTCTTCGAGGACGACACGGCGTACGGTCTCCTCGCCGAGTACATGACGCCGATGCCGCAGCTCCCGCTCACCGAGGAGCAGGTGCGCGACGTCCTCGAGTTCTTCAGGCACCAGGACTCCCAGCTCGGGAACTAGCGGGGAGGCGGACGCCTCCCTCGCCGAGGAGGTAGTGCATGGGTCCAAGGAGACGGCTCCTACTCCTGTTGGGAGCGGGGGCGCTGGCCGCGGGGCTGGTGCTGGCCCAGGGCGCCAGGACCGCGAGCCGCACCGCGAGCGACGCGGCCGCCCGCACGTTCGTGCCGCCCGGGCAGCACGACGAGTACTACGGCTTCTTCTCGGGAGGCTTCAACGGCCAGGTCAGCGTCGTCGGCCTGCCGTCCGGCCGCACGCTGCGCGTGATCCCGGTGTTCTCGCAGCACGGGGAGAACGGCTACGGCTACTCCGAGGAGACGAAGGCCCTCTTCAACACCTCGCACGGGCCGGTCTACTGGGACGACGCCCACCACCCGCAGCTCTCGCGCACGGACGGCGTCGCCGACGGGCGCTGGCTGTTCATCAACGGCAACAACACGCCGCGCATCGCCCGCATCGACCTGTCGACGTTCGAGACCGTCGAGATCATCGAGATCCCCAACGTGGGCGGCAACCACCCGTCGCCGTTCGCGACCTCGAACACCGAGTACCTCGTGGCGGGCTCGCGGTTCAGCCAGCCGGTCCCGCAGCGCGACATGCCGATCGCCGACTACCGGGGCAACTTCAAGGGCATGCTCACGTTCGTCTCCGTCGACCCCGAGGACGGCGAGATGGAGGTGGCCTTCCAGGTCCTGATGCCCGGCTTCGACTACGACCTGTCGCAGTGCGGCAAGGGCCCCTCGGCGGACTGGTGCTTCTTCTCCTCGTACAACGTCGAGGAGGCGCACACCCTGCTCGAGGTCAACGCCTCGCAGGCCGACAAGGACTTCGTCACGGCGGTGAACTGGCGCCGCGCCGAGCAGTGCGTCGCCGAGGGCGCCGCCAGCCGGATGCCGGTCCGCTACGCCCACAACGAGGTCGACGAGGAGACGGGCATCGCCGAGACCGAGTGGGAGGACGAGGTTACGGTCCTCGACCCGGCCGACTGCGAGGGGCTGGTCTACTTCCTGCCCACGCCGAAGTCGCCGCACGGCGTCGACGTCGACCCGACCGGCGAGTACATCGTGCCGGGCGGCAAGCTCTCGGCCACGATCGCCGTGCACAGCTTCAGCAGGATGCTCGAGGCGATCCAGAACCGCGACTTCGACGGCGACGCGTACGGCATACCGATCCTGAACTTCGACGCCATCGTCGCTGGCCAGGTCGAGCGCGCCTGCCTCGGTCCGCTGCACAACGAGTTCGACGGCAAGGGCAACGTCTACACGTCCTGCTTCATCACGTCCGAGATCATCAAGTGGCGGCTCTCCGACTTCCAGGTCGTGGACCGCATGCCCGTCTACTACTCGATCGGCCACCTGATGATCCCCGGCGGCGACACCGTCGACCCGTCGGACGACTACGTGATCGCGCTCAACAAGATCACCAAGGACCGCTTCCTGCCCACGGGGCCCGAGCTGGCCCAGTCGGCGCAGCTCATCGACATCAGCGGCAACACGATGGAGATGCTGCTCGACTTCCCGACGATCGGCGAGCCGCACTACGCGCAAGGCATCGCCGCCGAGAAGGTGGCGCCGCACAGCCGGACGATCTACAGCCTGGCCGAGAACGAGCACCCCTACGCCACGAAGAGCGAGGCCGACGTGCGCGTCGAGCGCGACGGGGACGTGGTTCACGTCTACATGACCTCGATCCGCTCGCACTTCGCTCCCGACGTGATCGAGGGCATCGAGGTGGGCGACACCGTCTACTGGCACGTCACGAACCTCGAGCAGGACTGGGACGTCCCGCACGGCTTCGCGGTGCAGGGCATGGAGTCCGCGAACGTCCTGATCATGCCGGGGCGGACGCTGACCGTGAGGTGGGAGCCCGACGCCCCCGGCGTCTACCCCTTCTACTGCACCGACTTCTGCTCGGCCCTCCACCAGGAGATGCAGGGGTACGTCCGGGTCTCCCCGGCCGGCTCCGACGTCGCCCTGAGCTGGAGCGTGGGGCGCTAGCCGCGTGCGCGGTCGGCCCGGCCGCAGCGGTCGGGCCGACCGACCTCGCCGAGGAGGGAGACCGATGAGACCCCGGGAAGGACGTCTGAGCCGGCTGGCGCGAGGCCTCGTGGCCGTGGCCGCGCTGCTCCCCCTCCTGACGTTCGTCTGGCCCCTGTGGCACTACCGCTTCGAGGCGCCGCAGTACCCCGAGGGCCTGGCCATGCAGATCTGGACCTCGCGGCTCACGGGGCGCGTTGACCTCATCAACCAGCTCAACCACTACGTGGGCTTCATGCAGCTCGACGCCGCGGAGTTCTGGGAGCTGCGCGTGCTGCCCGTCGCCGTGGTGGTCGTGTCGGCCGCCGGTCTGCTGGTCGCCGCCCGCGGGCTCCGGCGCTGGCTCACGGCCTGGCTCGTCGGCTACGGCGCCTTCGCCGTGGCCGGCATGGCCGACTTCTTCCGCTGGCTGTGGCGGTTCGGGCACACCATAGACCCGCGCGCCGCCATCACCATGGAGGGCTACACGCCCCCGATGCTCGGCACCAGTCAGTTCATGAACTTCTACATCACGGCCTGGCCGGGCTGGGGCGCCGTCGCGCTGGCCGGCGGCTTCGTGCTGGGCGCCCTCGTGCTCGCCGGCGTCTGGTTCCTCTCGCGGCGGCGCGTGAGGGCGCTGAGGCCCGTCGCGACCGCGGCCGCCCTGCTCGCACTGCTCGCGCTGGCGGCGTGCTCGGCGCCGAAGCCGGTGCCCATCGTCGTGGGCGAGGACCTGTGCGCGTTCTGCGGGATGCAGGTCTCCGACCCGCGCTACCCGGCCCAGGTGGTCACGAGGACGGGCAAGGCGTACAAGTTCGACTCGCTCGAGTGCATGCTGTCGTTCCTCCACGAGGGCCACGTGGCCGCGCGGGACGTGCACTCGCTGTGGGTCACCGACTTCGCCAGGCCCGGCCGGCTCCTCAGGGCCGAGGAGGCCCGCTACCTGAGAAGCGGGGCGCTCCGCAGCCCGATGGGCCTGAACGTCGCGGCGTTCCGCACCCTGGGCGAGCTGGAGGACGTGCGGGCCGAGGTGGGCGGCGTGGAGGTGCGCTACGCCGACCTCGAGGCGCTGGTCGTCCAGTCTGGCCTCCTCGAGAGGGTCACGGACGAGGGCGGGCACGGGCACGCGCCGCTCGGCGACGGGTCCCCTGACGAGGCGTACGCGGCGCCCGCCGGAGCCCTCGCGGCCTCCCCCGCGGCCCCGTGAGGCCCTGCGCCCGGTCGGCCGCACTGGCCGCCACGGCGGCCGTCGTGCTCGCCCTGGCCGCGAACGGCGCCGCCTCCGCGGTCATCGCCGTCTGCCCCGACGGCTGCGCGCACTCCTCGATAACCGACGCCCTCGCGGCCGCCGAGGACGGCGACACGGTCCTCGTGCGCGCCGGCACCTACCGCGAGGGGCCGCTGGTCGTCGACAAGCGGGTCTCCCTGGTGGGCGATGGCTGGCCGGT
>DASVDQ010000082.1 GCA_036381035.1 Trueperaceae bacterium
TCCGCCATCGCCTGCCGAAGCACCTGCAACAGCGCCTGCAGGAACGCCAGACGCCCCTCGAGCGCGGCGAGGAGCGCCGCGTCCGGACCTGCGGCGATCTGCGCCTGGATGCTGGCGATCTCAGCCTCAGCGGCCCGAGCAGCGGCGCGGACGCTCAACTCGTCAGTGAGGTCCGGCATGATGTTCGCGGCGACCTCAGCGTTCAGGTCGGCGAGCGCCTGCCGCGCTTCACGCAGGGCGGCGACGAGCTCGTAGTAGAGGTCGCTGCCCTCCGTGATCTTCGGCAGGATCCGCTCGATGCTCGTGATCTGCTCCTCGAGCGCCGCGCGGACGTCATCCCGCGTGGCTTCACCGAGCTCACGCTGCGCTTCGGTCAGGCGAACGACTACTCCCCGCGCTCGGTCAAGCACGCCGACGTAGCGGCTGGTGGTGGTCGTGCCCAGGTTCAGGTTGGCCAGCGACTGCCTGACGTACGCGCGGCTGGCGCGCGCGTTGTCGATCTCCGCCTGCGTGAGCTCGATGATGCCGGTCCGCGTGCGCGTCAGGAGACCCATCAGCGGCGCTGCGCTCGGGTCGTCACCGAGTTCGTTCAGGCGCTCGACGAGCGCCGCCTCGAGCTCGCGGAGTCCCTCGAGGGTGCCGTCCTTGATCTCGCGGCTGACGCTCAACCCGAGACTGTGCGCTTCGGCCGTGACGGCGCTAGCTGCCGCCCTGGCTTCCGCCAAGGCCCGCCGGCCGTCCTCGAGGAGCGGCGCCCTGGCGGCGTCACGCTCAGCCTGCCGAGCGCGTTCCCGCGCCTCCATGCGAGCCCTGAGGTTCGCGCCCGTCACCGTGCGCGGGAACGCGTCCTCCTCGACCCTGGCCCTCTCCTCGGCGATCCGCTGCAGCGCCGGCAGGGTCTCCTGCTCCCACGCCTCCTGAGCGGCCTCGGCTTCCTCGCGGGCTCGCGTGCGCTGCCTGGCGCGGAGGTTCGCGCCCGTCACCGTGCGCGGGAACGCGTCCTCCTCGAGCCGGCCGCGGTTCACGTCCCTGATCGCCTGCAGCTGCTCGGCGCCTGCCCTCTCCAGGCGCGTGAGCTCGTCGAGAAACGCGCCGCGCGCCTGCAGGACGGCTCGGGACTGGTCGGGGTTGGTGACCCGCCCGTACAGGCCGTCGAGGCGCCGCACGTGCGCTTCGATCGCGTCGACGTACTGCTCGTGCGTGAGCTCGCCTTGCTCGTACGAGAGCTTCAGGCGCTGCAGGTCCCGCTGCACACGGCTCGCCTCGTCGATGAGCGGGTCCTTCGGACGCTCATCGATGCTTTCGTTCACGTCCCTGTTCGAGTCGGCAAGGTCCCTGTTCGAGTCGGCAAGGTCCCTGTTCGAGTCCGCCTGCTCTTCCGTCGCCGCCGGGTCCGCGCCCGGCACTCCCTTCGCCGCGGCGTTCTGCGCCCGCAAGGTCCGGAAGTACGCTTCTCGCCGGCGGATCTGCTCGTCGAGCGCAGCGATCTCCGGATCGAGAACCTCCGCGACGAACAGGCGGTCATCGTCATCCACCGCGCCCGGGCCGCCCATGCCGACGCCCTGCAGGACCTCTTCACGCTCCCGCACGAGCTCCGCGC